>NZ_JOGH01000091.1:0-28191 GCF_000721345.1 Kitasatospora sp. NRRL B-11411
ACCCAATCCCGACCCACCGAACCCCCACCCACCCAATCCCGACCCACCGAACCCCGGACGGGACGGACCGGCCGTCAGGCCGGTGGCGGTGCCGGGGCGAGGAGGGTGTGCAGGGGGCGGTTGTGGCGGCGCAGCCAGGCGCGGTAGGCGGGGTTGACGCTGGCCAGGTCGAGGTAGGCGTGGCGGAGGTCGCCCCAGAGGCCGTCGAGGGCCGGGCCGCCGACGGTGTCGGGGCGCCAGGTGAGCAGCAGGCGGACGGCGAGCGGGTCGCCGTGGACGGGGCGCAGGACGGTGCCGGGGCCGGGCGGGGAGGTGGGTTGGCAGGGGCGGACGGCCTCGCCGGAGGCGACGAGTTCGGCGGCGGTGGCGTTGTCCCGGACCTGGACGACGCGCGGGTCGAGTCCGGCCCCGGCGAAGACCCGGCGCAGGGCGGCGTACTCGTGGTCGGCGGTCGGGTCGACCATCCAGGTGTCGTGGGCGAGGTCGGCGAGGCTGACGACCGGCCGGCCGGCGGCGGGGTGGGTCTCGGCGAGGGCGACGAACTGGGGTTCGCGGGCGACCAGCACCCGGCGCTCGGTGCCGGCCGGCACCTGCAGCGGGAAGCCCTCGCTCTCGTGGACGAAGGCGATGTCGAGCTGTTCGGCGGCGACCAGGTGGAGCAGGGCGATCGCCGAGATGTCGATGTGGATGGTGGTGTCGGTCTCCGGGAGCCGGTCGTGGATGCGGCGCAGCCAGGCGGCGACGGCGCGGCTGCCGACGCTGCCGATCCGCAGTCGGCGGCGGCCGGGTCCGGCGGCTTCGGCGCGGGCGGCGGCGACCAGGGCGTCCATCTCGGTGATCACGGGCCGGGCGCGGGAGAGCACCCAGTGGCCGAGGGCGGTGGGGCGGCTGCCGGTGCGTTCGCGGGTGAACAGCCGTCCGCCGATGGTGCGTTCGATGCGGTGCAGTTGGGTGGTCAGCGACGGCTGGGTCATGCCGAGTCGACGGGCGGCCTTCCGGACGCTGCCGGTGTCGGCGACCGCGCACAGCACCCGCAGGTGTCGGACGTCGAGGTCCATCACGGGAGCATAGCCAGGCGTCCAGCTTCTGCCAAGAGCATGTCAAGCAAGTCCCACGTCCGGTCAAATGCCGTGCCGCGCACGGGTATTGGCCCGAGCTATCGCCGGTTGCCATCTCCGCGCCCCGGCCGCCCTGCCCCAAGCTCGGTGCAACAACTCGTCACCGCGTCCCGGACGGCCTCCCCACGGCCCCGGGACCCGCGAAATGGAGTCCCCCATGAACCGCTCCATGACCCTGCTCGCCGCCGCCCTCGGCATGGTCCTCGCGGCCGGCACCGCCGCCGTGCCCGCCGCCGCGGCCACCACCACCCAGGGCTACACCCCGTCCGCGAGCTCCGCCGTCAACTCCTCCCGGGACGCCGACAACAAGGCGTTCTACGAGGCCGTGATGAAGTCGGCCCGCTCCAAGCAGGCCGCCAACCCCTACCTGCTGGCCGTCACCGTCACCTACGACGCCAGCCAGGCCCCGACCTTCCGCACCGTCATCTCGCAGAGCGCGCAGATCTGGAACTCCTCGGTCTCCAACGTCCAGCTCCGCTCCGGCACCAACGCCGACTTCCGCTACTACGAGGGCAACGACTCCCGCGGCTCCTACGCCTCCACCGACGGCCACGGCAGCGGCTACGTCTTCCTCGACTACGCGCAGAACCGGCAGTACAGCTCGCTGCGCGTCACCGCGCACGAGACCGGCCACGTGCTCGGCCTGCCCGACCACTACTCCGGCCCGTGCAGCGAGCTGATGTCCGGCGGCGGCCCCGGCACCTCCTGCACCAACCCCTACCCGAACACCACCGAGCGCAGCCGGGTCAACAGCCTCTGGCTGTACGGCCTCGCCGCCGCCCACTGACCCCAGCCCCACTGTCCCACCGCCCGCCGAGCACCCGGCCCCGCTCCCCGAGCGGGGCCGGACCGCTGCCGGCAGCCGGCAGCCGGCCGACGGGGGTTCGGCGCGCGGACTCCGGGTGGGCGGTGGAGGCGAACAGGTTCAGGCCGAGGGCGCCGGACAGGTAGTGGGTGACGCGCCGGCCGCGGACGCAGACCGCCGGCGAGCACTGCCGGGTGCAGAGGTCGGTGGTGGCGACCGGGTCGCGGGCCGGCGCGCCGTAGCCGTCCAGCAGGGCCGTAGCCGTCCAGCAGGCGGGCGATCGACTCGTTGCGCTGGTTGGTGGCCGTCTCGGAGGCGTACACCCGCTCGTCCAGGGCCAGTCCGAGACCAGGTGGATCCCGCCCGATTCCGACATGCCTAGGAAGAACCGGCCGTGGCACTGCTCGGGGAACTCACCAGTGCCTGCCGCGAGATGACCGAACTCGCCCGTCCGACCGGAGAGTTCGCCCGACTTCCGGCACCGGCCGAGGGCAATGACGCCAAGCTCACCAACATGTGGCAGATGCACGGCCGGGCCGGATTCCCCTCTCCGCCACCGCATCCTCCTCCAGTGATCGCCACGGAGCGCTACCGCCGTATACGGGCCAGAGCCGTTCAATGGACAGACCCCGGGGGACCGGCCGTCCCGGTCCGGGGCCCGGTGGCGTGCGTGCTCAGTCGTCGTAGCTGCTGGTGCCCTCGTCCAGCAGCGGTCCGTCCGCGGCGGGTTGCGGGTGCTTGAGGTGGGCGGGGGCCAGGGCGCGCAGGCCGTGGTAGCCGAGCAGGACGATCAGCGTGCCCAGGGCGATGCCGCCGAGTTCGAAGGTGTCGGTGAACTTGAGCGTCACGTTGCCGATGCCGACGATCACGCCCGCGGCGACCGGCACCAGGTGCAGCGGGTTGGTCAGGTCCACCTTGTTGTGGATCCAGATCTGCGCGCCGAGCAGGCCGATCATGCCGTACAGGACGACGGTGATGCCGCCCAGCACGCCGCCCGGGATCGCCGCGATCACCGCGCCGAACTTCGGGCACAGGCCGAACAGGATCGCGAAGCCGGCCGCGCACCAGTACGCGGCCGTCGAGTACACCCGGGTCGCGGCCATCACGCCGATGTTCTCCGCGTACGTGGTGGTGGCCGGGCCGCCCACCGCGGTGGAGAGCACCGTCGCCGCGCCGTCCGCCACGATCGCCGCGCCCATCCGGTCGTCCAGCGGGTCGCCCGTCATCTCGGAGACGGCCTTCACGTGCCCGGCGTTCTCCGCGATCAGCGCCACCACCACCGGCAGCGCCACCAGGATCGCCGAGGCCGAGAAGCTCGGCGCGTGCAGGGACGGCAGGCCGATCCAGTCCGCCTTGCCGACGCCCGACAGGTCCAGGCGCCAGTGGTCGGTGGCCGCCCCGCCGCCCGCCGGGGAGTGGATCCTGCCGAAGAGCCGGTCGAACAGCCACGAGACGCCGTACCCGAACACCAGCCCCAGGAAGATGGCGATCCGCGACCAGAACCCGCGCAGCACCACCAGGGCGAGGGCCGTGAACGCCATCACCAGCAGCGCCGTCCACTGGTCCTGCGGCCAGTACGTCCCCGCCGCCACCGGCGCCAGGTTGAAGCCGATCAGCATCACCACCGCGCCCGTCACCACCGGCGGCAGCACCGCGTGGATCACCCGCGCCCCGAACCCCTGCACCACCGCCCCGCAGGCCGCCAGCACCGCACCCACCACCAGCAGCGCACCCGTCAGCGTCGCCGCGTCCCCGCCCTGCGCCTTGATCACCGCGGCCACGCCGACGAACGACAGGCTGGAGCCCAGGTAGGACGGGATCCGGCCCTGCGTCACCAGCAGGAAGAACACCGTCGCCACGCCCGACACCATCACCGCGAGGTTCGGGTCCAGGCCCATCAGGACGGGCGCCACGAAGGTGGCCCCGAACATCGCCACCACGTGCTGCGCCCCGAGCCCGACCGTCCGCCCCCAGGACAGCCGTTCGTCCGGCCGCACCACCGCCCCGGGCCGCGGCGCCCGCCCGTCGCCGTGCAGCTTCCACCCGAACCCGACCTTCATGCCGTTCCCTGTTCTACTCGACCGGACCGCCCCGGAACCGGGCTCCGGGACCGCGCGCTGACTGCACCATGATCCCCTGGCTGCGGAACGGACCCGTCGACCCCTCGGCGGGCGGCGGGGCGGCGGGCCTGCGCGCGGAAAGGGCTTGCCCTTGAGTCGACTCCAACTCCTAGGGTGGCCGCAGGCGCGCCAGTGATCAGAGCGACGGAAGGGAACCGACCATGCGTTACCGGACTCTCGGCGGCACCGGCATCGAGGTGAGCACGCACTGCCTGGGCACGATGATGCTCGGCTCGGTGGGCAACCCGGACCACCAGGAGGGGGCCCGGGTCGTGCACGCCGCACTGGACGCCGGGATCAACTTCGTCGACACCGCCGACATGTACTCGGCGGGCGAGTCCGAGGAGATCGTCGGCAAGGCGCTCCAGGGGCGGCGCGACGACGTGGTGCTGGCGACCAAGGTGCACTTCCCGATGGGCCAGGGGCCCAACCGGGGCGGCAACTCGCGGCGTTGGATCCTGCGGGCGGTGGAGGACAGCCTGCGGCGGCTGCGCACCGACTGGATCGACCTCTACCAGGTGCACCGGGCCGACCACCGCACGGACGTCGAGGAGACCCTGTCGGTGCTCGGCGACCTGGTCCGGCAGGGCAAGATCCGGGCGTTCGGCTGCTCGACCTTCCCGGCCGCGGAGATCGTCGAGGCGCACTGGGTGTCCGAGCGGCGCGCACTGCCCCGGTTCCGGACCGAGCAGCCGCCGTACTCGCTGCTGGCGCGCGGCGTGGAGAACACGGTGCTGCCGGTCGCCCGCCGCCACGGCATGGGGGTGCTGACCTGGTCCCCGCTCGCCTCCGGCTTCCTGACCGGCCGCTACCGCAAGGGCGGGACGATCGACCTGGGCAGCGGGCGGGCCGCGCTGACCCCGCACCGCTTCGACCCGGCGCTCCCCGAGAACGCCCGCAAGCTGGAGGTGGTCGAGCAGCTCGTCGCCCTGGCCGACGACCTCGGCTGCACGCTGCCCGAACTCGCCGTCGCCTTCCCGCTCGCCCACCCGGCCGTCACCTCGGTGATCCTCGGCCCCCGGACGGTCGAGCAGCTCGCCGGCCTGCTGAAGGGCGCCGCGCTGACCCTGGACGACGAGGCCCTGGACCGGATCGACGCGATCGTCCCGCCCGGCACCGACCTCTACCGCGCGGACGGCGCCTGGCAGCCCCCCGCGCTCACCCCGGCCGCGCTGCGCCGCCCCGTCGCCGACCGCGCCGCCGCCGACAACTGACGGACGGCGGTTGGCAGTCGGCGGTTGGCGGTTGGCGGTCGGCCGAAGGCGGACGGCGGTCGGCGGTCGGCGGTCGGCGGTCGGCCGAAGGCGGTCGGCTCAGCCCCCGGCCGGGGGCTGGGCCGGCAGGCGGCCCTGCAGGGTGCGGGACCACTCGGCGATGCAGTCCGCGAGCTGGCGGTCCGTCAGCTGCGCCGGGTCGCCGCCGCAGCCGGCCGCCGGGGCGGCGGGCGACGCGGGCGCGGTGGGGGCGGGCGTCCCGGACGGCTGCGGCTGGGGCTGCGGTTGGGGCTGCGGCTGGCCGCCGGGCGGGGTGATCTGGCCCTTGAGCGAGACCAGGTTGGGGGTGACGGTGGCGTCGCCCGAGAGGTCGATGTAGTCCTGGGTCTGCCCGTTGAAGTCGACGAAGCCGCGCCACATGTCCCGCCCGAACGGGATGATCTCCTGGAGCGCGCCGCCCTGGCCGACGCTGATGGTGATCGAGGTCTGCTGGGCCATGTACGAGACCATCCGGCTGGCCAGCACGTCCAGGTTGACCGACGGGGCGTCGTCGGCCCGGACGTACACGTGCAGGTCGTTGAGGCCGCCGCCGACCCGGTCGGCCTGCAGGACGGCGAAGGCGACCACCAGTTGGGAGGAGCTGTCCCGGGGCACCAGCGGCGTCACGTAGTACAGGTGGCCGTCGGCCTTCGAACGGAGCAGGAACTCGCCGGGGTTGGTGGCGTTGGCGGCCGAGGAGGTGTGGTCGTAGCCGAAGCCGCGGTCGTCCTTGACGCCGCGCCCGCCGAGCCACTGCACCTCGTGGATCTGCGAGCGGACCACCGAGGCCGGGTAGACCGCGCCGGGCAGGTCGCCGGGGTCGACGGTGGCGCGGTAGGCGAGGTCGGGGCGGCCGTCGGCGGAGCCCTTGATGACCAGCACCCCGGCGGGGGCGGTCACGGTGCGCTGCTTCCAGCCCTGCTCCCGGGCCACCGAGATGACGATCACGGGCCGCGCGGTGCGGACGTCGGGGCCGTCGCAGTAGCCCCAGATGTCCTGGCCGCTGTAGACCAGGTCGGGGAAGCGCTCGGCGAGCAGGTTGCGCAGGCTGACCGCGCCTGTCCCGCCGAAGGCCCGGCCGAAGGCGTGGTCGCCGTGGAAGGCGCAGGAGGCCACCGAGTTGGTGGTGCCGTCCCAGACCGCGACGCCCTCCATCGGCTGCTCGCCGGAGCCGTCCAGCACCGCCGTCCACACCCCGCCGCCCACCTGGCCGCCGCCCGCCTGACCGCCGCCCGCCTGACCACCGGTACCGGTGCCGGGCAGGTAGTGCAGGCTGTGGTCGAGCAGGTGGATGCCGGAGGTCAGGCCCGCGCTGTCGGTGAGCGCCTTGTTCGCGGCGGCGTAGGAGGCGGTGCGGGCCTCGAAGTCGAAGTCCGGCATCGGGGCGGTCTTGACGCAGGCCGGGACGTCCGAGGTGCCGACCAGGTCGCAGCGGGTGCCGTCGCCGGGGCGGCTGTGCTCGGTGACGGGCAGCACCGAGCGCGGGGTGGCCGCGCCGCCCGCCGGGACGTCGAGCACGGTGGAGCGGGCGTAGAACCGGCCCGCGTCCTTGTCGTTGTCCCACAGCCCGGTGCCGGCCCGCACCAGCGAGCCGATCACCGCCAGCACCACCACGGCCATCGCCAGCCGCGGCCACCACTCGGTGAAGTCGGACCCGGCCTCGTCGGTGGCGAACCAGACCGCCACCGCGGTGCCGACCAGGCCGACCGCCAGCCAGAACCAGAACAGCGGCGCCGCGTCCCACGGCCCGCCGTGCGGGAAGAACTGGCGCTCGATCAGCAGGAGGTAGCTCTGGTCCTGCTGCCCGAAGCCGCCGAACAGGAAGTGCTTGACCGCCCAGACCAGCGCCGCCAGCAGCGGCATCCACAGCCACCAGGCGACCAGCCCCGGCATGGTGCTGCGCACCGCCTGCCGCACCCGCGCGTTCGCCATCCCGCTCCCCCGTTCCCGTACCCGTACCCGCCGCCCCGCACGGCGGTCCCCTGCTGCGTCCTTCCCGCCGGGCCCGTCCGGCAAGCTTCCGGACGGGCGGGCCCGACGGTCGGGTGCGTCGACCGCATCGACCGCATCGAGCAGAGCATGACATGACGGTCCATCAACCGGCCCGGCGGGCCCCGGCACTCGGAGCGGTCGGAGCGGTCGGAGTGGTCGGAGCGGCCCGGGGGCTCAGGCGGCCCCGGCGGCCCCGGCGGCCTCCCGCAGGGTGCGGGAGAGGGTGCCGCGCAGCCGGGCGAACTCGGGGGTGCCGCGCAGGGCGGCGGGGTCGGTGGCGGCGTCGCGGGGCAGGTCGACGGGCAGGTCGGCGACCACCCGGCCGGGGTCGGCGGCCATCACCAGGACCCGGGAGCCGAGCAGCACCGCCTCGTCCACCGAGTGCGTGACGAACAGCACGGCGGTACCGGTGCGGGCGGTGAGGGTGCGCAGTTCCTCCTGGAGGCGCTCGCGGGTGAGCGCGTCCAGCGCGGCGAACGGCTCGTCGAGCAGCAGCAGCCGGGGCCGTCCGGCCAGTGCCCGGGCGATGGCGATGCGCTGCTGCTGGCCGCCGGACAGTTCCCAGGTGCGCCGCCCGGCGTAGCCGGACAGGCCGACCAGGTCGAGCAACTCGGCGGTGCGGGCGGCCCGTTCGGCGCGGGGCAGGCCGTGTCGGGCGAGCGCGAAGGCCAGGTTGCCGCCGACGGTGCGCCACGGGAACAGCCGGGGCTGCTGGAACACCAGCCCGGTGCCGTGCCCGGGCCGGGGCGGGGCGCCGTGCACCAGCGCCCGTCCCCCGGCGGCCGGTTCGAACCCGGCGACCACCCGCAGCAGGGTGGTCTTGCCGCAGCCGGACGGGCCGACCAGGACAGTGAACTCGCCCTCCCCGATGGTCAGCGAGACGTCCGAGACGGCCGTCACCGCCTGCCCGGCGCGCCGCCCGCCCGCCCCGTAGCGGACCGTGACCCCGGCCAACTCGACGGCGGCGGGCGGCGCTTCGACGGCCTCAGCCGGTGACACGGGCCAGCTCCTCGACGGCCAGCGACTTGGCGAACACCGAGGCGTCGGGCACCGCGTCGATCTTCTGCTGGCCCTTCAGGAACACCGCGGCGTCGTGCAGGTTGTCGGCGAGCCTGCCGGGCGCGCCGGGCTTGCCGAGGTAGTCGGGCCCGGCCTGCTCGGCGGCGGTGAGCAGGACGAGCTGCTTGAGCTGGGCGAGCGCGTCGGCGGGGCTGAGGTTGAGCTCCTTGGCGATCGAGGCGGCGGCCTGCTGCGGGTCGCTCTTGGCGATCTTGACGGCCTGGTCCTCGGCCTTCAGCCAGGCGGTGACGACCTCGGGGTGGGCCTGGGCGAAGGCGTTGGTGACCACGCCGAGGTCGGCGGTACGCTTGCCCTGCTCGGCGAGCTGCCGGCTGGTCACCAGCACCTTGCCGTCCTTCTCCAGTTCGGTGAGGGTGGGCGTCCAGGTGTAGGCGGCGTCGATGTCGCCGCGCTTCCATGCGGCCAGCGCGTCCTGCGGCTGCAGGTCGATGACGTTGACCTTCGCCGGGTCGACCCCGGCGGCCTGGAGGGCGGAGAGCAGCGAGTAGTGCGAGGTGGAGCCGAACGGGGTGGCGACCTTCTTCCCGACCAGCTGCTCGACCGAGCTGATGCCGCCGCGGGCGACCAGCGCCTCGTTCTCGCCGATCAGGTCGTGCACCCAGAGCACCTTGTACGGGATGTTCAGCGGCGCGGACAGGCCCTTGGTGACGGGGCTGGAGCCGGCCAGCCCGAGGTCGACCGAGCCCGCCAACACGGCGGTGTTGACGTCGCCGCCGGAGTCGAACTTCACCCACTTGACGTCGGCGTCGGGCAGCGCCTGCTCCAGCAGCCGCTTGTCCTTCACCACCAGGTCGGCGTTGGGTATCTCCTGGTAGGCGATCCGGACGGTGGTTCTGCCCCCGCCGCCGGAGCCGCCTGACCCGGAACTGGAGCAGGCGGTGGCGGCGGCGGTCAGCAGGACGGCGGCGGCAGCGGTGGCGACGGCGCGCCGGACGGTGCGACGGTTCACGGTGAACTCCTGTTGTCTCTCGGTGGATTGACGGTGCGTCAGGAACGTCCGCGCCAGGGCACGGCGATCCGTTCGACGGCCTTGAGCAGGCCGTCCAGGACGATGCCGGACAGGCCGATGGTGATGATCCCGGCGAGCACGACGGCGGTCTGGTTGTAGCGCTGGGCGTCGCGGATCATGCCGCCGATGCCGGGCACGCCGTTGATGGTCTCGGCGGCCACCACCGAGGTGTAGGCGACGCCGACGGCGATCCGCACGCCGGTGAGGATCTCCGGCAGCGCGGCGGGCAGCACCACCCCGCCGAGCAGCGACCAGCGGCCCGCGCCGAGCGCCCGGGCGGCCTCCAGCAGGTCGCCGGGCACGTTCCGGACGGCGGCCGCGGTGGCGGCGGCGACCGGCGGCAGCGCGGCGATCAGCAGCAGCCAGACCTTGGGCGACTCGTCGATGCCGAACCAGATCACCAGCAGGCTCAGGTAGGCCAGCGGCGGCAGGGTGCGCAGGAAGGTGACGGCGGGCTCCAGCACCACGGCGACCGGGCGCAGGGTGCCGATCGCCAGGCCGAGCGCGGTGCCGAACAGGATCGCCCAGCCGGTGCCCTGGGCGATCCGGCGCAGGCTCGCGGCGAGATGCTCGCCGAGCAGGTGGCCGCTGTAGCCGCGGACGCCGTCGTGCACCGTGGAGGCCAGCACGAACTGGTGCCACACCTCGCCCGGCGAGGGCACCAGCGCCCGCGGCCAGAGCTGGAGTTGCACGACGACCTGCCATCCGGCCAGCAGCGCGGCGAGCGCCAGCAGGCGCAGCGCCGTCCAGCGCAGCGCCGTCCAGCGCAGCGCCTCGGCGAGGCGCCTGCGCGACGCGCTGCCGGGCCCGACCGCCGTGGCCGCTTCCACCGCTTTCACCGCTGTCACCGCACTCATGCCGCACCCGGCCCGGCGGCGGGCTCCGCGTCCTGCGCTGCCTCCCGCACGGCGTCCTGCCCGACGCCCTGCCCGACGCCCTGCCCGACGCCCTGCGCGGCGTCCTGCCGGGCGACGAGCGCGCGGACCCGGGGGACGACCTCCTCGCCGACCCGGTACGCCTCCTCCAGGTGCGGGTAGCCGGAGAGGATGAACTCCTCGACGCCCAGGGCCCGGTACTCGGCGAGCCGGGCGGCGACCTCGTCGTGCGAGCCGACCAGCGCGGTGCCGGCGCCCTCCCGGACCAGGCCGATGCCGGCCCACAGGTTGGGGGCGACCAGCAGGTCGCGGGCGGTGGCGGTGCCGCCGCCGTGCAGGGCGGTCATCCGGGCCTGGCCGGTGGAGTCCATCGCGGCGAACCGGGCCTGGCTGGCGCGGACGGCCGCCGGGTCGAGGCCGGACAGGATCCGGTCGGCCTCGGCCCACGCCTGCTCGGCGGTGTCCCGGCTGATCACGTGCAGCCGCAGCCCGTAGCGCAGCGTGCGGCCCTGTTCGGCGGCGATCGCGCGCAGCCGGGTGATCCGTTCGCCGATCGCGGACGGCGGTTCGCCCCACAGGAGTTGGACGTCGGCGCGGCGGGCGGCGACCTGTTCGGCGGCGGGCGAGGCGCCGCCGAAGTACAGCGGGACGGGGTGTTCGACGGCGGGGTCGACGAGTCGGGCGCCGTCCAGGTGCAGGTGCTCGCCCTGCCGGTCGACGCGCTTGCCGTCCAGCAGGTCGCGCAGCGCGGCCATCACCTCGTCGGTGCGGGCGTAGCGCTCGTCGTGGGCCAGGTGGTCGCCGTAGGCGCGCTGTTCGGCCGGGTCGCCGCCCGTGACCACGTTCAGCCGGAGCCGTCCGCCCGCGAACCGGCGGAAGGAGTCGGCCTGTTGGGCGAGCAGGGTGGGGCTGGCGAAGCCGGCCCGGAAGGCCACCAGGAAGCCGATCCGGCTGGTGTGCTGGGTGAGCGCGGCGGCCAGGATCCACGGGTCGACGCAGCCGAGGCCGACCGGTGCGAGGAGCGCGGTGAACCCGGCCTGTTCGGCGGCCCGGGCGACCTGGGCGAGGTAGCCGACGTCGGCGGGGCGGCGGGTGGCGGCGCCGGTGCGGCCCTGCACGGCGGTGACGCCGCCGGGGTCGCGGCCGTCGCCGCCGGTGGGCAGGAACCAGTGGAACACGGGGGTGCGGGCAGGCACGGGGGTCCTCTTCTCCGGGGGTGGCCGGGGCAGCGGGGGGTGCGGCCGCTCCGCCCGGCGGCCCGTACCGGTCCGGCGCGCGGACGGGGTACGGGCGGTGCGGGGACGGGCGCGGCGGCGGGGACGTACCGGCGGTACCGCAGGCGGACGTACGGGCGTGCGGACGCGGGAGTACGGGGGCCTACGGGCGGGACCGGGGGTCGTGGGCGCTCAGGCGCGGCGACAGGCAGCGGAACACACCCGGAGAAGGTCGATGTGACCCCGGGTGGTGAGGAAGACGCGCTGCGACATGCGCCGGAAGCTACCACGTCCGGGCCGGTCGGGGTCAGGGACGGTCCGCATCGTGGTCACGGCGTCCACCTGGTGTCCGGTTGGCCGCCGCGAGCACCGTCACGCGCATTTCGGCGCAGGTCCGGTGACGTTCTGTCAGTTCTTCGGTGAACTGCGCTCACCGGAGGCGGACATTTCGCTCAACCACTTGACCGCGTCCTGTACGTCGCTATCGTCTCCCTCAGTATCCGGTCTAGACCTATGGCCGTCTCCCGACCTGTCGCACCGGTCGTACGGAGGAGTACCGCTCGTGTCCGCCCCACCGCGCCACGGCGGGGTCCGCCGTGCCCCGACGGCCTCGGGCAGACCTGAACCCCCACATCAGGAAGGCACCCCACATGCAGACCAAGAGAAAGGTGACCGCCGCCGTCGGCGCGCTGGTCGCCCCCCTCCTCGGGATGACCCTCTCGGCGGGCACCGCCGACGCCCACGGCTGGATCACCAACCCGCCCAGCCGCCAGGACCAGTGCGCCAACAACGTGGTCAGCTGCGGCCAGATCAAGTACGAGCCGCAGAGCGTCGAGGGCCCGAAGGGCCTGACCAGCTGCTCCGGCGGCCACCCCGAGTACGCCGAGCTGGACAACGACAACCTGGGCTGGAAGGTCACCAACGTGTCCTCCACCCAGACCTTCACCTGGCACTTCACCGCCCGCCACTCCACCGCGAACTGGCAGTACTACATCGGCAACCAGCTGATCGCCACGTTCCCGGGCAACAACGCCCAGCCGCCGGCCGACCTCAGCCAGACCGTCAACTTCGGCAGCTTCACCGGCCGCCAGAAGGTCCTCGCGGTGTGGAACGTCTCGGACACCGCGAACGCGTTCTACTCCTGCATCGACGTCAACATCGGCGGCACCGGCGGGACGACCGGCGGCACCACGGGCGGGACGACGGGCGGCACCACCGGTGGGACCACCGGCGGGACCACGGGTGGCACCACCGGCGGGACGACCGGTGGCACCACGGGCGGCACCACCGGCGGCGGGTCCGGCACCTGCACCGCTACCGCCTGGAGCGCCAGTGCGACCTACAACGGCGGCGAGACCGTCTCCTACGGCGGCCACAACTGGCGTGCCAAGTGGTGGACCCAGGGCGAGCAGCCCGGCTCCACCGGCCAGTGGGGCGTCTGGGACGACCTCGGCGCCTGCTGACACCGGCCACCGGCCGCCAGGCACCCCGCGACACCGCTGACCGACCCGACGGGCCCCCTGTGGGGGAGGGCCCCCGGCCCGGCCACCGGCACCCGCACCAGGCCCCCGACCCGCACCCCGGGCCGGGGGCCCTCGCACGCCCGGACCCACCACACACCCCGTGCGGTAGCGCGTCCGCGAACGCCCGGGCCGAGACGTCCAGCACCGGGGCGAACAGCACCTCCCGGCGGTGCGCCAGCCGGAGTGCGCGGCCCGGGAGGGCGGTCGCGCCGGCGCTCGCGGCCGGGGTCCGGGGCAGCACCGCGAGGCCGTGGCCCGCGGCGGCCGGGGCGAGCAGGGCGGCCGCGTCGAGGCCCGCGCAGTCGGCGACGGCCGGGAACGCGCCACCTCCGGTCGCGGTCCGCAGGTCGGCCGGCAGGGCGGCGACGGCGGGTGCGTCGAGCCGGCCCGCGTCCGCGAGTCGACCGAGGTCGACACCGGTCCGCCGGCGCAGCGGGTGTCCGGCCGGGCAGAGCACCGCACAGGGCTCCTCCCCCGGCCCGGCCTGCCGGCCCGGCCCGGGGTCGCCGAGGGCCGGCGGCCCGCCGGGCGCGGTGCAGCCGTCGGTGACGGCGGCCCGCACCGCCCGGGAGCGGGGGGTGCCGTTCCTGGGGACGTGCCGCGGTGACCGCGGCAACGTCAGTGGCAACGGCGGCGACGACACCGCCGGCGGTCCGTGCGGCCGGTCCTTCCCGGGGGCGGGCCGGGTGAACCAGGACCAAAGCCACCCGATCCGGGTCTCCGGACCGTGGTCGCGACACCCCGGGCCGGAGCAGGATCGGTTGTATGTTCCAAGCATCTCCCAGGGGGTCGGGCGACGACCAGCGCCCCACCGCCCCTGACACCGGGGCCCTGCTCGCCGGGGCCCGCCTGCTGGTCGGAGACCGGGACGCCGCCGCCGCGACGGCCACCGCCGAGGCCCTGCGCCGGTACGGCGCCGCCCGGGTGCGCACCGCCGCCTCGCCGCACGAGTTCCGCGCCGCCGAGCACGCCGACCTGGGCTGGGACCTCGCGGTGTGCGACAGCGCCTTCGCGGGCGACGGGCTGACCGAGTTCCTCGAGGAGTGGCACGCGCAGCACCCGGCCGCCCCCGTGATCGTCACCGAGGACCGGCCGGACGCCGCCCGCGCCGTCGCCGCGCTGCGCGGCCGGGCCGCCGACCTGGTGCCCCGGCACGACCCGGACGCGCTGGCCGCCTCCGCCGCGCACGCGCTCGCCCGCCCGCCGCACGCGGTCCGGCCGCCCGCCGCCGAGCGGGTCGGCATGCTGGTGGTCGGCGCCCACCCGGACGACGTGGAGATCGCCGCGGGCGGGACGATCCACCGCCGGGCCGGCGACGGCTGGGACATCACCGTGCTGACCCTCTCCCCCGGCGCCAACGGCGGCGACCCGGCCCGGCGCCGCCGCGAGGCGCACCGGGCGGCCGAGTCGATGGGCGCCCGGCTGGTGATGGAGGACCTGCCGGACGGGTCGATCAGCGACGACAGCGCGACCGTCCGGGTGATCGAGCGGACCGTCGCCGAGGCCGCCCCGGACGTCGTGCTGGTGCACTCCGACAGCGACACCCACCAGGACCACCGGGCGGTGCACCGGGCCACCCGGGTGGCCTGCCGCCAGGTGCCCCGGGTGTTCTGCTACCAGTCGCCGTCCGCGACCGTCGCCTACCGGCCCAACCGCTTCGTCGCGCTGCGCGAGGAGGACGTGGACGCCAAGCTGTCCGCGATCCGCGCGCACGGCTCCCAGGCGTCCAGCCGCTGGTACCTGGAGGAGGACCTGCTGCGCTCCACGGCCCGCTACTGGGGCCGCTTCTCCCGTTCCCGCTACGCCGAGCCGCTGGAGGTGCTCCGCGATGCCGCTCCCTTCCGCACCCACTGACCCCGCCGTCCCCGCTCCCGCCCCCGACCTGGCCGCCGCGCTGGGCCGCCCGCCGCGCGTCCTGGTGACGGGCGCGGGCGGCCCGTCCGGCACCGGTTTCCTGCGCGCCCTGGCGGGCGCGGCCGAGCGGTACGCGGCCGACATCGACCCGAACGGCGCGGGCCTGTACCTGGTGCCGCGCGCCTACCGGATGCTGCTGCCGCCCGGCGCCCACCCGGGCTTCGCGGACGCGGTGCTGCGGCTGTGCCGGCGGCACGCGATCGACGTGCTGGTGCCCACCGTGGACGCCGAACTGCCGGCCCTGGCAGGCGCGTTGCCGCAGTTCGAGGCCGCCGGCGTCCGGGTGCTGGTACCGCCCGCCGAGGCGGTCGCCGACTGCCTGGACAAGTGGCGCCTGGCCCGGGCCTGCGCGGGCGCGGTCCGGCTGCCCGAGACCCGCACGCTCGGCCCGGACGGCGGCGCGGACCTCCCCGGCGGCTTCCCGGCGATCGCCAAGCCCCGCACCGGCTCCGGCTCCCGGGGCGTGCGGACGGTCACCGGCCCGGCCGCGCTCGCCGGACTGCCCCGCGACCACTCCTACCTGCTGCAGGAACTGCTGCCGGGCACCGAGTACTCGGTGGACGTGCTGACCGACGCCACCGGCCGGACGGTCGCCGCCGTACCGCGTTCCCGGGACAGGACCGACTCGGGCATCGTGGTGGCCGGCCGGGTGCTGGACGCCCCGGAACTGTCCGACGCGGCCGAACGGGCCGTCCGGGCGCTCGGGCTGCGCGGCGTGCTCAACGTCCAGCTGCGCGAGGACCGGGACGGCCGGCCCGCCCTGCTGGAGGTCAACCCCCGCCCCCCGGGCGGCCTCTCGCTGAGCCTGGCCGCGGGCGTCGACCTGGCCCGCTGGGCGGTGGCCGGACTGCTGGGCGCCGAACTGCCGGAGCGGCTCGCGCACCACGAGGTCGCCGTGGTCCGGCACTGGCAGGACGTGGTGCTGCACCCGGACGAACTGGGCGACCTCGCCGACACCACCGAGGCCGCACCGGCCGGAGCCCCGCCCTTCGAAGCCGCGCCCTTCGAAGCCGCACCGCTCGAAGCCGCGCCGCTCGAAGCCGTGTCGCTCGAAGCCGTGTCGACATGACGACAGGTCAACTCCCCGCCCTCACTGCCGACCTGCACACCCACACCGACTTCTCCGACGGCCGCGACCCGCTGGAGGCGGTCCTGGCCGCCGCCGGGGCCGCCGGGCTGCGCACCGTGGTGGTCGCCGACCACGTCCGGGCCGACTCCGTCCACCTGCCCGCCTACACGGCCGCCGTCCGGGCGGCCCGGGCGGCGGCGCCGCTGCGGGTGGTGTGCGGGGTGGAGGCGAAGATCCTGGACACCGCGGGCCGGATCGACCTGCCCGACGACCTGACCGGCGTCGAGCACGTCGCGCTCGCCGACCACCGCTTTCCGCTGCCGGACGGCCCCGCCCACCCCGAGCAGGTCCGCGAGCGGCTGGCCACCGGCGCGCTCACCCCGGCCCGGGCCCGTCGGCTGCTGCTGACCGCCACCACCCGGGCCGTCACCCGACTGCCCGCCGGACGCACCGCGCACCTGGCGCACCTGTTCAGCGTGCTGCCCAAGTGCGGCCTGGCCGAGGCCGACCTCGAGGCGGCCGAACTCGCCCCGCTGGCCCGCGCCTGCCGGGCCCGCGGCGTCGCCGTCGAACTCAACGAGAAGTGGCGCTGCCCGTCCCCGCGCACCGCCGCCGCCCTGGCCGCCGCCGGGGTCCGGCTGGCCGCGGGCAGCGACGCCCACCGGGCCGCGGACGTCGGCGACTTCGACTGGGTGGGCCGGGCCCTGCCCACGGCCCTCGCGGAGGCCCGGCGATGAGCGCCCTCCTGTACGTGCCGGCCGTCGCCGTGGTCTTCCTCGGCGCGCTGCCGCTGCTGGTCGCCGTGCTGCAGTTCCTGCTGATCGGCCTCCAGCGCTTCCGCCGCCTGTACGAGGTGCGCGGCGAGCCGTACCTGCCCCGCACCGCCGTGCTGATCCCGGCCTGGAACGAGGCCGCGGTGCTGCCCGGCTCCGTCGAGGGCCTGCTCGCCCTGGAGTACCCGCCCGACCGGCTGCGGGTCCACGTGGTCGACGACGCCTCCACCGACGAAACCCCGGCCGTGCTGGCCGAGTTGATGCGGCGCCACCCCGGCCAGGTGGTGCACCTGCGCCGCGAGCACGGCGGGCAGGGCAAGGCGCACACCCTCAACCACGGGCTGGCCCGGGTGCTCGCCGACGACTGGGCCGAAGCCGTCCTGATCATGGACGCGGACGTGGTGTTCGACCGGGACGCGCTCTGGCGGATGACCCGGCACCTGGCCGATCCGCAGGTCGGCGCCGTCACCGCGTACATCAAGGAGGGCAGCGGCAAACGGGGCAACTACCTGACCAGGTACATCGGTTACGAGTACATCACCGCGCAGGCCGCCGCCCGCCGGGCGCAGAACGTGCTCGGCGCGGTCGCCTGCCTGGCCGGCGGGGCGCAGCTGCACAGCCGGGCCAACCTGGAGGACCTCGGCGGGCGGATCGACACCGACACCCTCGCCGAGGACACCGTCACCACCTTCGAGACCCAACTCGCTGGCCGCCGCGTGGTCTTCGACGGGTACGCGACCGTGCTGGCCGAGGAGCCCGGCGACCTGGCGGGCCTGTGGAAGCAGCGGCTGCGCTGGGCCCGCGGCAACCTCCAAGTCACCCGCCGCTACCGGCACGTGTGGTTCCGCGGCCGCGCCGCGCAGGGCGAACACCGGCTCGGGTCCTGGCTGTTCGGGCTGATCTGGTTCACCCTGCTGCTCACCCCGGTGCTGCTGACGCTCTGCTCGGGCGCGCTGCTGCTGCTCTTCCTCACCGCCCCGGCCGGCCCGGCCTGGACGCTGTTCCACTGGCTGTGGGTCACCAACCTGGTCTGCTACCTGCTGATCACCCTGATGTCCGCGCTGGTCGACCCCGGCACCTTCCGCCGCTGCTGGCGCGAGGCACTGATCTACCCCGGCCTGATCGCCACCGCGATCCTGGTGGTCACCGCCCTGCCCGGGGTGTTCCTGCCGCTGCTGGCGAGCGCCGGAACGCTCACCGTCCACCTGATCATGCTGGTGGTGTACGCCTGGCTGGCGCTGTGCATGCCGGTCGCCTGGCTGGCCAAGGAGCTCACCGGCACCCGGCTGCGGTGGCTCGCCCCGCCCCTGCTGCACCTGGCGGGCTACGGCTCGCTGCTCGCCGCCTGCTCGGTCGCCGCCGCGTTCCACGAACTGCGGCACGCCGAACTCGCCTGGGACAAGACCGAGAAGACCGGAAAGGTGGCGGTCGGACGATGACCCCCGAGGCAGCGCCCCGGCAAGAACCCGCCGCCGAGGCCGCGGCCAGGACGGAGCCCCGGTCGGCAGCGGAGGCCCGGGCGGCGGAGCCCCGGGCGACCGCGGAGACCCGGGCGGCGGAGCGGGTGCGGCAGCGGGCCGCCGGACTCACCGCCCGGGACCGGCGCGCCGACCGGCGGCTGCTGTGGGGCGAGCTGGCCGCGCTGCTGCTGATCGCCGCCGCCCTGCTCGCCCTGGCGTCCGCGGGTGGCCTGCCCCGGCCGTTCTGACCCGCCACCCGGCCGCCACCGCACCCGACCCCTGACGTCCCGTCAGGCCAGCCGGCCGCGTCAGCTCCGTCAGCCGCGCAGCCGGGCCAGCAGCGCGCTCCACCAGCCGCGCCGCTGCTGGGGCACCACCGGCGGCGCGGGCGGCAGCGGCGGCGTCGTCGGCACGGGCGCGGGCCCGGCTGCGGGCGTCCGCAGCGGGGTCGCGGCGACCGGTCGCGGGCCGGGCACCAGCGGGGTCGACGGCGCGGCCGGGGTCGACGGCGCGACCGAGGAGGGGACCGGGCCGGCCGGCGGCTGCGGCTGGAGGGCGGCCCGCGGGGTGAAGCGGGCCGGCAGCTCGGTCAGGTGGCGGGACATCCAGCCGCCCCGCCAGACCAACCGGTCCTCCTCGACCGAGAGTTGGAGGTCGGGCAGCCGGGTGAGCAGGATGTCGATGCCGGACTCGGCGATCGCCCGGCCGATCTCCTGGCCGGGGCACTCGTGCGGGCCGCTGCCGAACGCCAGGTGCGAGCGGTTACCGAACAGCGGGGTGTCCAGGTCGGGCCGGACCGCCGGGTCGGCGTTGCCCGCCGCGACGCCGAGCAGCAGCATGTCGCCGGCCTTGATGGCCTGCCCGCCGAGCTCGGTGTCGCCGGTCGCCCAGCGGCCTGGCACCAGCATGAACGGCGGGGAGTCCCACAGCACCTGGTCGAGGGCGTCCGGCAGGGTCATCTGCCCGCCCGACAGGTGGGCGCGGAAGCGGCTGTCGGTGAGCACCATCTTCAGCGTCTCGGAGATCAGGTTGATGGTGGTCTCGTTGGCGGCCAGCAGCACCGAGCGCAGGTGTTCCAGCACCTCGTCCTGGCTGAGCCCGGACGGGTGCTCGATCAGCCAGGTGATCAGGTCCTGGCCGGGCTCGCTGCGCTTGCGCTCCACGGTGCGGCGCAGCGACTCGACCACGTACTCGTTGCTGGCGACGGCCGTCCCGGTGCCCTTGACCAGGTCGCGGGCGGCCTCGACCAGCCGCGGGCCGTACTCCTCGGGCATGCCGAGGAGTTGGGTCATCACCAGCATCGGCAGGTGCTCGGCGAACTGGGAGACCAGGTCGACCCGGCCGCTGTCGCCGAACTCGGCGATCAGCTGGTCGGAGAACCGGGTGACGTAGCGCCGCATGCCGCGCCGGTCGAAGCGGTTCAGGCCGTCGGTGACGGCGGTGCGCAGCCGGCGGTGCTCCTCGCCGTCGACGAAGGAGCAGGTCGGCTGCCAGGCGATCACCGGCAGCACCGGGGAGTCGGGGGCGACCCGGCCCTCCTGGAACTCGGTCCAGCGCCGGGAGTCGCGGGAGAACCGGGACGGGGTGCGCATCGCAGTCAGGTTCGCCGAGTAGCCGAGCACCAGCCAGGCCGGCAGGTCGCCGTGCAGCAGGATCGGCGCGACCTCGCCGTGCTCGGCGCGCAGCTTCTCGTAGAAGCCGGCCGGGTCGGCCTCGGCCTCGGGGCCGAACAGCCGCAGCAGTCCGTCGCCCTGCGGCCCCCCGCCGGCGCGGTGGGCGGGACAGCCGGGCGGCGGGACGGGCGCGCCCTGGTGCGCGTGCTCTTGGTACGTCACGGGGTAACTCCGGGGGGATCGAGAAGGGGGGTGCGGCCCGCGGACGGCGGGGGCCGGCCGGACGATCGGCCTGGCAGGGCCGGCCGACCTGGGAGGGCCGGCCGGGGAGGGTCAGCCGACCGGCTGGGCGGTGGCCGCGGCGGGCCGGGCGGCGAGGTCGTACAGGTAGCGCATCAGGGCCATCAGCACGTCCCGGCTGGACTCCCGGGAGCGGGCGTCGCACTGGACGATCGGCACGTGGTGCGGCAGGTCGAGCGCGGCGCGCAGTTCCTCGACGGGGTAGCCGGGCGACTCGGGGAAGGCGTTGAGCGCCACCACGAACGGCACCCCGCGGTCCTCCAGCCGGCCCAGCACGTCGAAGGAGACCTCCAGCCGCCGGGTGTCGACCAGCACGACCGCGCCCAGCGCGCCCTCGAACAGGCCGTTCCACAGGAACCAGAAGCGCTCCTGGCCGGGCGTGCCGAAGACGTACAGCACCAGTTCGTCGCTGATGGTGATCCGGCCGAAGTCCATCGCCACCGTGGTGGAGCTCTTGCGCTCCACCCCGGCCAGGTCGTCGATGCCGACGCCGGCCTCGGTCATGGTCTCCTCGGTGGTCAGCGGGCGGATCTCGCTGACCGCGCCAACCAGGGTGGTCTTGCCGACCCCGAAGCCGCCGACGATGACGACCTTGACGGCGGTGGCCACGGTGGCCGGGAGCAGCTCGGCCTCGCGCGGCCCGCGCGGCTCAGAGCCGTTGAAGTCCATGGATCACTGCCTCCAGCAGGGAAAGGTCGGGAAGGGCGGCCGGGGGGATCGGGGCGCGGACCTCGATCCGGCGTTCGGCGAGCAGGTCCGCCAGCAGGACGGTGACCAGGCTGTTCGGCAGCCGCAGGTAGGCGGAGATCTCGGCGACCGACAGCGGGGAGGAGCAGATCCGCAGGATCGCGGCGTGCTCGGGCTGCATGGTGGGTTCGGGGCGGGCGCGGGCGACGACCAGCGTGACCAGGTCGAACCCGGCGGTGGCGGACTTGCGGTCGCGCCCCCCGCTGATCACGTAGAGCCGCTCCGGGTTGGCGTCCGCCCAGTCCTGGTTGCTCATCCCCGCACCTCGGTGTGGCCGGCGGCCGGTCGGCGCGCCGGCGGTGTTCCGGTCGTTGCTGCCGCACTGCCGGCCCCGGGGCCGGGCCCCGATCCGGTCCCGAGCCCGCGCCCGGGCCCGCGCCCGACGCTCGGCGCGCCCGTACGGTCTGCACGGGCCGCCCCGGCGGCTCGGCAGCGCGCTCGCGCCCCGGCCCGGCGGTCCGCTCGTGCCCCGGCGGCCCGGCGGCGCGGCCGTAACGCGGACCGGCGGCCCGTCGGATCGGCGGTGCGAGTCACGCGATCTGCTCGCTGCCGCGGACCGGCGTGGTCAGGTGCTCGCCGATCCGGGCGACCAGGTCGCGCATCCGCTGGCCGACCAGTCCGGCGTCCACGCCCTCGTCGGCGAGGACCGCCAGGTAGGCCCGGGAGCCGGCCGCCATCAGGTAGAAGAACCCGCCGCCGACCTCGATCACCACCAGCCGCATCCGCCCGTCGCCGTGCGGGAACTCGTGGCCGACCGCGTTGGCCAGGCTCTGCAGTCCGGCGCAGGCGGCGGCCAGCCGGTCCGCGGTGTCGGGGTCGGTGCCGTGCTGGGCCAGCCGCAGGCCGTCGGCCGACAGCACGATGACGTGCCTGATGCACGGAACGGTCTCCGCGAGGTCCTTGAGCATCCAGTCCATGTTGGTCCGTTGCTGAATCACTTGTCGCCTTTCCCTGCTGCTTCGTCACTGGCTCGGCTGTCGCCGCCCGGCCCGGCGGACGGCGCGGTGCCGTTGACGCCGTCGGTGAAGGCGGCCAGCCACAGGCCGGGCTGGACCGGCTCGGGGGCGGGTGCGGGTGCGGGTGCGGATGCGGGTGTCCGCGGCGCCGGGGCGGCCTGCAGCGGCGGCACCGCGGCCGGGGCCTGGGTCTGCTGCGGGGGACGGGCCGCGCCGAAGCGGGACGGGGCGGCGTGGCGGCGGCGCTGGGGCAGCCCGTTCGCGGTGCGTTCGAGCACCAGCGGGACGTCGTCCTGGTACGGGTCGGCGGCGGCCGCGGGTGCGGGCACGGCGCGCGGGAACGTCCCGGTGGGGGCGGCCGCGACGGAGGACGCGGCCGGGAAGGCCGCGGTGGCCGCGAAGCCCCCGGCGGGGGTGTGGGTCGCGGCGGCGGGGTGCGGGCGGGGCGCGGTGTCCGCGAACTCGGCGCCGGCCACCATCGGGTAGGGCTCGGTGTCGGCCGGCCCCTGGCCCTGGTGCGCGGGGAAGGCCAGCGGGGTGGTGGTGGCGATCCGGCCGATGCCGTGGGCGCGGCTGGGCGCGGGCGCGGTGGTGATGTACGTCTGCGGGACGATCAGCACCGCGCGCACGCCGCCGTACGCGGACGGGCGCAGCGAGACCTGGAAGCCGTAGGCGCGGGCGAGCCGGCCGACCACGGCCAGGCCGAGCCGGGGCGCCTCGCCGAGGCCGTTGAGGTCGATGCCGGACTCGGCCTCGGCCAGCATCCGTTCGGCCCGGGCACGGCCCTCCTCGCCGAGGCTGAGGCCGCCGTCCTCGATCTCGATGGCGATGCCGGTCTGCACCTCGACGGCGGTGAGGTGGACGTTGGTCTGCGGCGGCGAGTAGCGGGTGGCGTTGTCGAGGAGCTCGGCGAGCGCGTGGATCAGCGGTTCGACGGCGGGGCCGACCACGGCGACCTCGGAGACCGGGTGCAGTTCGACCCGGCGGAAGTCGAGGATCCGGGAGATGCCGCCGCGCAGCACGCTGTACAGCGGGACGGGGTTGTTCCACTGGCGGCCGGGCCGGGCGCCGCCGAGCACGGCGATGGAGTCGGCGAGGCGGCCGATCAGCGCGTTGCCGTGGTCGAGCAGCAGCAGGTCGTCGAAGACCGCGGGGTCGTCGCCGTGCCGGTCCTCCATCTTGCGCAGGTCGATGGCCTGGCGGTGGACGATGGCCTGCACCCGGCGGGCGATGTTGACGAAGGCGCGCTGCGCGGACTCGCGCATCGCCTCCTCGTTGTCGACGGCGTCGAGGACGGAGCGCAGCACGGCGTAGCGGAAGTCGTGGAACTCGTCGCCGGCGTTGTTGACGTGCTGCTGCTCGTAGGAGCGGAGCACGTCGGTGATGAACTCGCCGCCCTGCATCCGGGCGACGGCCTGCGGGAGTTCGGTGCGGGCGAGTTCGAGCATGCCGGCCTGCTGGCGGGCCAGCCGGTGCCGCTGCTCGGCGTCCTGCCGGGCGGCCTCCTCGCGGGCCAGCTCCAGTGCGCGGCCCCGGCGCACCGCCTCGTAGCCCGCCACCGCCACGGCCGCGGCGCCCACCAGGCCGCACCAGATGATCCCCGAGGTGGCCGCGCCGGGGGCCGCCGCGACGGCGAGGCCGACGGCCGCGCCGATCACCGCCGCGGGCAGCAGGCAGACGAGCACGGCCGCGGGCAGCCGCCCTCCTGACGACGGTCCGCCTGGTGACGATCCAGCTCGAAGCATCAGCATCCTCATACGCTCGGAGGGGACGGGGGTGTGGGCGGGGCCGGGCGGTGCGGCGGGGCCCGGGCGCGAAGCAGCATAGCCGCTGCGCCGGACCTCTGACGGTCCGTCAGAATTCTTTTCCCCCAGGAGAGTTGCCCTGCTGGAGGGCCGTTTCCGGAACCCGCCGGCGCGGTCCGGACCGCACCGCGCCCGGCTCATAGGCTTGTCGCACCACGCGCCCCCGGAGTAGCGCCGCGCCCCGGATTCACCCGGACGAGCGGTAGTCCCGGCAAACCTTCGGCCACGCCCGGGCGAAACTGCTAGGCGCATATTCCCCCACCCCTCGTTCACGGATCCTCCGCAGCACCGTGGGCCCCGACTCACCCCGGACTCACCCCCGGTTCACCCCGCCGGGTAGGGACGCCCGGTGAGACGCCGACGCCGACGCCGACGCCGACGCCGACGCCGACGCCGACGCCCGCGCCCACCGACCGGAGGCCCGATGCCCACCGACCCGTCCGCCCTGCCCGGCCGCCGCACCCTGCTGCGCACCGGCCTCGCCACCGGCGCCGCGACCGCCACCGCCGGCCTGGCCACCCCGACCCCCGCCGCAGCCGCCTCCCCCGCCACCGACACCGGCACTGACACCACCGACGCCCCCGCCTCCGTCCCCGCCGACCGGACCGTCACCCTGACCGGCCGACTGCCCACCGGCGCGGCCGACTTCGTCCACCTACCGGTGGAAGTCCCGTCCGGCGTGCGGGAGATCGCGGTGTCCTACAGCTACGACCGGCCCGCCGTCCCGGCCGGCACCCCGGGCAACTCCTGCGACATCGGCATCTTCGACGAGCGCGGCACCGAACTCGGCGGCCGGGGCTTCCGCGGCTGGTCCGGCGGCTTCCGCGACTCCTTCGCGCTCTCCGCGAGCGCGGCCACCCCCGGCTACCTGCCCGGCCCGGTCAATCCGGGCACCTGGCACGTGGTGCTCGGCCCGTACCAGGTCGCCCCGCAGGGCCTGGCCTACACCGTGCAGGTCACCTTCCGGTTCGGCCGCCCGGGCCCGGCCTTCACCCCGCACTACCCGGCCGAGCGGGCCCGCGGCCGCGGCCGCGCCTGGTACCGGGGCGACTGCCACCTGCACACCGTGCACTCCGACGGCCGCCGCCTGCCCGAGGAGGTCGCGGCCGGGGCCCGGGCCGCCGGGCTGGACTTCATCGTCTCCACCGACCACAACACCACCTCCGCGCACGGCGTCTGGGGCCCGCTGGCCGGGGACGACCTGCTGGTGATCACCGGCGAGGAGGTCACCACCCGCAACGGCCACTGGCTGGCCCTCGGCCTGGACCCCGGCCGGTTCGTCGACTGGCGCTACCGCTCCCGCGACGGGCAGTTCCCGCGCTTCGCCCGCCAGGTCCGCCGCAGCGGCGGCCTGGTCGTCCCCGCCCACCCCTACTGCCCGTACGTGGCCTGCCAGTGGAAGTTCGGCTACCAGGACGCCGACGCCGTCGAGGTGTGGAACGGCCCCTGGACGTACGACGACGAGTCCGCCGTCGACACCTGGGACGCCCAGCTCGCCACCGCCCTGCGCGAGGGCCGCGACTGGCTGCCCGCGCTGGGCAACAGCGACGCCCACAGCGCCCCGCAGCCGATCGGCAGCCCGCACAACGTCGTCCTCGCCGACGACCTCAGCCGCCCCGCGGTCCTCGACGGCCTGCGCGCCGGGCGCAGCTGGATCGCCGAATCCGCCGCCGTCGGGCTGGAGTTCACCGCCACCGGCCACGGCCGCCGGGCCGGCATCGGCGAACGCCTCACCGTCCCCGCCGACGCCCCCGTGGACGTCGAGCTCACCGTCTCCGGCGTCCCCGGTGGCACCGCCCGGCTGCTCACCGACGAGGGCCAGCTCCGCCAGGAGGCCCTCCCCGCCGCCGGCCCCGCCACCGTCCGCTGGCGCACCACCGCCTCCCTCGCGGCCTACGTCCGCGCCGAGGTCCGCCACCCCAAGCCCGACGGCACCCCCGGCAAGGGCAACGCGATGGGCCCCGGCCTCCCCTGGGGCCCGATGGCCGCCCTCACCAACCCGATCACCCTCCACGTGGAGCAGTAGCCCCGGGCCCGGGTGCGGGGAACGGTCGGGCCGTCAGGAGTCGGCCGCCTTCCGGAACCGCTTGGCGAACGCGGGGTCGGACTCCCACCACAGGCCGGCCCCGCCGCCGCCCTCCTCCCCCGCACCGGCCTGCGGGGCGTGCGGCGCCGGGGGCTCGGGGTCCTCGACGCGCACCCGGAACATCAGGCCGGGGACGGTGCGGAACACCACCGCGAGCAGGACCGTCGTCGCCACCGCGTAGACCGGGGGCACCGTGATCCCGGCCAGTGGCGGCAGCAGGAGCGCGAAACCGAGCCCCGTCCCGCGGGCCGTGACCGGGGCGTCCCGGTCCTCGGCCACCCGCACCGTCACCGGGTTGGAGCCGGTGCGGTCCTTCGCGGCGACCCGCACCACGTGGGTGCCGGCCGGCACCGGGAACCGTGCGCTCTCCCCCTGCCGGACCTGGCCGACCCGGACCCCGTCGACGAGGACGCCGAACGTCCCCGCCCGGCCGATCCCCGGCTGCTCCGCGCGCACCACGATGGTTCCGGTCATCGCCCCCCACTTCTGATGATCATGCGATAAATCGCGCCAAGGATAGGGCACTTGCCGTCCCGCGCGCCCGCGCATTCCGGGCGGACCGCTCAGGTCAGCTCCACCACCTTCCGCCCGCAGCGCAGGAACACCCGGCGGGTCGCCCGCGGGCGGGCCAGGTCGTGCGCGCCCAGCACGACCCGCAGCCGCTCGTCGGCGTCCGCCCGGCCGAGCGGGACCGCCTGCTGCGTGCCGTCGGTGTGCTCGACGACGAGCCGGAGGCCGCCCGCCTCGGCGACCCGGCGGACCTGGTTGAGGCTGGGCAGTTCGCCGCTGACCCTGACCAGCAGCTCCCCGAGCGTCGCCGCGCCGTGCGCGGCGGGGTCGACGGTGGGCAGCGGCCCCGCCTCGGAGTACCGGCGGACCGAGAACCGGGCCCGGAAGGCGTCCCGGGCGGCGAGCGCGGCGGCCTCGCCGTGCACGGTGGCGGTGACGGCGGCGGCCAGCAGGGTCTTCACGGCCATCGGGTGCCGGCGGCCGTCGTCGACCTGGGCGAGCAGCAACTCGACCTCCTCGTCGAGCAGTTCGGTGAGCGCCCGCAGGTACCCGGGCAGTAGCCGGTCGGCGCAGGCCATCAGCCGGCCGAACATCTCCTCGGCGGGGAAGCCCAGCCCGACGTAGTTGTTCCTGGACTTGCTCATCTTGGCGCCGGTGCCGTCGGTGCCCTCGATCAGCCCGGTGGCGAGCACCACCTCGGGCCGCTGCCCGGTCGCGCTCATCACCCGGCGGCACATCTGCAGGTTCAACAGCTGGTCGAGGCCGCCGAGTTCGATGTCCGCGACGAGCTCCACCGAGTCCAGCGCCATCACCACGGAGTAGACCAGTTCGGCCAGGGTCAGCCCGCTGCCCTCGGCGAGCCGGGTGCGGAAGTCCTCGCGCTGGAGCGCGGCGGAGGCGGGCAGCCGGGTGAGCACCTCCAGGAAGCGCGGCAGCGTCATCGGCTCCAGCCACTCGCTGTTGAACCGGAACTCCGCCCGCTCGAAGTCGAAGAACGGCCCGACCTGCTGCCGGTAGGTGGCGACGTTGCGCCGCACGTCCTCCTCGGTGAGCGGCGGGCGCTCGGCGCTGCGGCCGGACGGGTCGCCGATCCGGGCGGTGACGTCCCCGACCAGGAACACCACCCGGTGGCCCATCCGCTGCAGCCGGCTGGCCAGGATCATCGGCACCGCGTGCCCGAGGTGTACCTCCGCCCCGGTCGGGTCGATCCCGAACTTGACCGTCAACGGCCGCCCCTCGCCGAGCAGTTCGGCCAGCCGCCCGCCCCCGGGCAGCACCTGCGCGACCCGCGCCCCGAGCAACTCGGCCTGCCGCCCGGCGGACAGCCCGGACAGGTCGGCGCCCCGGCGCTCGGCGAGCAGCCCGAGCAGCCGGGCCAGCTCCGGCCCCTCCCGCAACTCCCCCTCGTCCTCGATCAGTTCACGGAGCTGCGCGGCACTTCGGTCGAACACGGTGGCGGCCATGGCCATCCTCTCGGGAGGCGTCGGCGCACGGCGGCAGGGCAACTGCCGCCGAACACGGACGGGGATGCGGGGATGCGGGGGACTCGGCGGAGGCCGGACGGCAGGGGACGGCTGCCGGCCGACCCGCGAAGGGGCGGCCGCCCACGGCTCGCGGCAGGTGTCGACGCCCGCACCGGCCGTACCGCCCGCGGACGGGCACCCGCACGGGGGCACGTCAGCGCATCAGCACGTCAGCAGGGTCGTCCGAAAAGGACCGGGAGGCTCGGCCGCCCGCAGACAGGGGCAGGCCGGAGGGCGGTGTGCACCGCCTCTAATATCGCTTCACCACGCGAGCCTCCGGGGACAGGGAACGGCGGGAACGCGAAATGCGCCCGGCAGCGCCGTCGCCGCCCATGCTGCCCCACTCGCCCCACCCCGCGCACCTGGTTTTTCCCTCCCCACCTCCCGCCCCTTTCCCCACTCCCCTTTTCTCCTTTTCCACCCACCCGCACCGCGCACCTGGTCTC
>NZ_JOGH01000092.1:0-28059 GCF_000721345.1 Kitasatospora sp. NRRL B-11411
GCCCTGACCAGCGCGATCTGGCACAACGACCACACCGGCCAGTCCGTCATGCGCTCCCTGACCGCCTACGACCACTAACCCTTCGCATCAACCATCTAGGCCGCCGCCGGCCCGGAGAACAGCACGCAGGACAGCACGGAGGGCCGCACCCCCGCGGGGGTGCGGCCCTCCGCCGTACTGTCAGTCGTTGGGGACGGTGGCGTACTTGGGGGTGCCGTCGGCCATCTGCCGCAGTGCGTCCTTGCGGTCCCGCTTGGAGAGCCGGTCGATGTACAGGTACCCGTACAGGTGGTCGGTCTCGTGCTGCAGGCAGCGGGCGAAGAAGCCGGTGCCCTCGACCCGGACGGGGTTGCCGTCCTTGTCCTGGCCGGTGACGGCCGCGTAGTCGGGGCGGGCCAGCTCCTGGTAGGCGGTGGGGACGGACAGGCAGCCCTCCTGGCCGTCGTCCAGCGCCCGGCGGCCGGCCGGCAGCTCCTCCAGCACCGGGTTGACCACGTGCCCGATGTGCCGGACGCCCTCGTCGTCGGGGCAGTCGTAGACGAAGACCTTCAGGTCGACGCCGATCTGGTTGGCGGCCAGGCCGACGCCCTCCGCCGCGTACATCGACTGGAACATGTCGTCGATCAGCGCGGACAGCTCGCCGTCGAACGCGGTGACGGTCTTCACCTCGCGGTGCAGCACCGGGTTGCCGACCACGGTGATCGGACGCGCGGTGCCCTTGGACAGGTCCGGCTCCTCGCCGACCACCCGCTGGGGCTCGCCGTCCTCGTGGTCGTGGTCGTGCTCGTGGTCGTGCTGCTCGGCCATCGCTCGGTTCCGCTTTCGTCCGCATCCGCCTGGTGTACCGGTCCAGGGTACGGGGCGCGGTCCGGCCGCGGGCGGCCCCGGGTCAGCAGACCTCTTCGAGGTCCCGGTAGGCGCGGGTGGCCGGGGAGGCCGCGGCCCAGCGCTCCAGCAGGGCCCGGACCAGGCCGGCCGGCGCGGCGATCCCGCACTCGCGCTCGACCTGCCAGGGGCCGCCGGCCGCGCCCTGGCTGAGGTGGCTGAGGTGGCCGGGGTGCAGCGGGTCGCCGTCGTCGTGCGGGTCGTGGTGCGCGGTGTGGCCGTCGTCGATGGCCATCCGGGACTCCGAGCAGGTGCGGCACAGCAGCCGCACCGAGGACGTCCAGTCCTCGGCGGCGTACCCGGCGTCGGCCACCGTCTTCTCCAGCGCGTCCCGGTCGGCGGCGGTGGCGGCCTGCAGCAGCACCACCCAGGTCGGCACGGGCGAGGGCGCCCACAGCTCGATCTCGTCGAAGACCGGGTAGGCGACGCCGTCGGCGACCCGCTCGCCGTGCGGGGCGCCGTCGTGCAGCACCACCTCGCCCCAGCGGCGGCCGGAGGACGGCAGCGGGATGGACAGCACCTCGATCCGGGCCGGGTCGAGCCGCCGCCCCCACACCACCTCGGACTCGCCGTCCGGGGACAGCCGCACCGGGGTGGTGCCCAGGTCCAGCTCGATCGGCCCGTCCAGCCCGGGCCCGCCGGGCAGCCGCAGCCCGTACGCCTGCCAGGCGCGGCGGGCCAGCGGCCAGTCCTGCAGGGCGGTGGCGGTGATGCCGAGGTTCCACCAGTCCGGGGCGCCGTGCTGGCGGTCGAGCAGCGCGACGGCGCGCAGGCCGGCCGAGCGGGCCTGCTCCCAGTCGCGGCGGAACTTGTGCAGCAGGGCCAGGTTGAACCAGGAGTCGGACAGCCACGGTTCCAGGTCGGCGGCCATCACCAGCAACGCCCCGGCGTCCTCGTAGCGGCCGTCTCCGATCAGGGTGAACGCACGGTCGGTGGTCTGCCGCCAGGTCGCCGACGGACGGTGCCGTGCGCGGTGGAAGATCCTCACGTTGGTCCCTTGCCGTCGGTCGTCACCGGGTCGCCCCGCCTCCGGGTCTTCCCGCCACGACCGCATCCAACCACGCCCGCCCCCGGCCGCGCGCCCCGCGCGGCCATTCAGGCCGCCGGGCGGCAGCGGCGGTCCGGGCCGCGGGCGGCGCGGTGGCCGCGGCGGCCGAGCCGGGCCAGCGCGTCCAGCACCACCGGGTCGTAGCCGTGCCCGGCGTCCAGGCGCAGGTGCTCCAGCGGGTCGAGCAGCCCGGCCCGGGGACGGTCGGCGGCGGCGGTGCGCAGGTCGTCGTGGGCGTTGGCGACCCGGATGATCCGGGAGGCCAGCGGCAGGGTGGGGTCGTGCCGGCCGTCGGCGAGGCGGCACGGGTCGGCCAGCCTGGCGACCTGCTGCCACACCTGCCGGGGCACCCCGGTGCGCTGGATCACCTCGCTGCCGAGCCGGGCGATCCGCTGCTGCTCGCCGTCCGGCAGCAGCGCGGTGGCCCCGCCCGGGACGGGCTCGACCAGCGACAGCTGCCCGATGTCGTGCATCAGCGCGGCGTACTCGAGCAGCGTCAGTTCCCGGCTGCCGAGGCCGAGTTCGCGCCCCAGCGCGCACGCCGTGTCGGCGACCCGGCGGGCGTGCCCGGGGGTGGTGTACCCGGCGATCTCGGTGGCCCGGGCCAGCGTCTCGATGGTCTGCCCGGTGGTGGCCCGCACCGCGACGGCCCGCCGGAACGACGCCTGGGCGAGGATCAGCGGCAGGCAGAACACCGGCAGCGCCCACAGCCCGGCCTCCCCGGCGAGCAGGCTCAGCAGCAGTCCGGTGGCGACCTGCGCGGAGCCGATGCCGAGCAGCGCGTGCAGCTGGTCGTCCAGCGCGGCGGCGTACCGCAGCCCGGTGCGGGCGCACTGCTGGGCGGCGGCCAGCACCGCGTCGCCGAGCGCGGTCAGCGCGGCGACCCCGGCGAGCAGCGCCCCGTAGGCGGGTCCGGGCATCCGGTCGGTGACGCCGGAGTTGTACAGCGGCTGGAACAGCAGGGCGGCGAACGCGACGGTGACCAGTCGGCGGGCAGCGGCGTCCAGGCCGGCCAGCGGGGCGCGCGGCCGGTGCCGGACGGCGGCCAGCGCCCACTGCCCGGCGAGCTGGGCGCCCAGCCCGAGCAGGGTGCCGACCGCGGTGACGCCCGCGACCTGCAGCATCCCGTGCGTGGTGGGCAGCCCGTGCAGCGGCCCGAGCAGCGCGTACGCGAGGGCGACGGCGGTGGCGACGGGCGCGGGTTCGCGGTCGCCGGGCAGCGCGGGCCCGGCACACTGGCCGAGACCGATCAGCCCGGCGAAGGCCAGGGCGACGCCGCGCTGGGCGACGCCGTCGGCCAGCGCGTGCAGGACGGCGGCGGCCCCGAGCGTGACGGCCGCGGCGAGCAGCAGGTCGGCCGGGGCCGGGCGGCGGCGGGTGTTCACGCCGCTCCCCCGGCCGGCAGGCCGGTGCCGGACTGCTGGGGCAGCCGGGCCGGCTCGGGCACGCCGAGCGGGATGTCCGGCACCTCGCCGTCCCAGCCGCCGGGCGGCGGCGGTTCGGGCTGCCAGCCGTGCTCGGCGACGGCCTCGACCAGCGCGCCGACCATCACCGGGTCGAACTGGCTGCCGGCGCACCGCTCCAGTTCGGCGACCGCCTCGGGGACGGGGCGGCCGCGCCGGTAGGAGCGGGTGGAGGTCATCGAGTCGAAGGCGTCGGCGACCGAGATGATCCGGGCGAACTCGGGGATCCGCTCCCCGGTCAGCCCGTGCGGGTAGCCGCGGCCGTCCATCCGCTCGTGGTGGTGCAGGATGCCGTCGCGGCCCTCGCCGAGGAAGTCCAGCTGCCGCACCAGCTCGTGCCCGAACACCGGGTGCACCTCGACGGCGCGCCGCTCGGCGTCGGTCAGCGGCCCGTTGCGGCGCAGCAGTTCGGTGGCGACGGCGAGCTTGCCGACGTCGTGCAGCGTCCCTGCGAAGTGCAGGGTGCGGATCCGGTCCTCGGCCAGGCCGAGCTGGCGGGCGATCAGCACCGAGGCCCGGCCGACCCGTTCGCTGTGGCCGCGGGTGTAGGCGTCCTTGATCTCCACGGCCTGCACCAGGGCCTGCACGGTGGCCCGGTGCGCGGTCCGCTCGCGGTGGCCCTGCGCGGACAGCCAGGCGGTGATGGTCAGCGGCAGCAGCCCGAGCACGGCGGCGAACGCCCCGTACGGGCCCTGCCACAGCACCGCGATCATCAGGCCGCCCGCGCCGTGCAGCAGCGCGGCGGGCGCGGCCCGGCGCAGCGCCCGGGCCGCGCCGGGCCCGGCGGCGCCGCAGGTCAGCCGGACCATGCCGGCCACCAGCACGCCGTTGACCAGGCAGAACGTCAGGATCGCGGCCAGCGCGCCCAGCGCGGCGCCGGGGAAGCGGGTGCCGAGCAGCAGCCGGACCCCGCCGAGCAGCCGGAACACCTCGGCGGCGGCGGCTGCGGCCAGGGCCAGTTGGGCGGCGTTCCACACCCGGCGCAGCCCGCGCGGGTGGACGGCCGGGCCGAGCAGCGCCCCGGGCAGGGCGACCAGGGCGGCCGCGGCGGGCGGCAGCATCAGCACGCCCGCGAACAGCACCGGGAAGAAGCCGCTGCCCCGAGGGTCGGCCGGGGCCTCGTCGGCGGGGCGGCCGCGCAGCCGGCGCCAGACCCGGGCGCACGGGGTGCGGGCGCCCTGCGCCAGCGACTCCAGGCACATGTGCAGCAGGGCCAGCAGGCCGATCCGGGGCCAGTCGGGCCGGGGGCCGGCCGCGGCCAGCGGCAGCAGCACCGCGAACGCGGCCGCCAGGACGGCGGCCAGGTAGCCCACGGCCCGCCCCGGCAGGGCGGCGGCGCTCCGCTCGCGTTCGCTTCCGCTGGCGATCTCGGCCTCCCCAGCCCGTTCCGGGCCCTCCGACGTGAGGACTCGTCAGAGAATAGGGCCCGCCCGCGCGGGTGCGGCGCACGATCGCGTATTGCCGCAGCCGGAGCAGCGACAGCTCACCCGATCGAGTGAGTGCTACTCGGCGGTCGCCACCGCGGAGCCGTGTCCGGCCGTCCCGTCGACCGTCACCTCGACGCTCACCGCGGACACCTCGATCACCGAGGTGTCCACCTCTCCCGAGCGCTGGGTGCGGATCGAGTCGATCCGGGCCAGCACCTTGGCCCGCAGGTCGGTCGGGGGCGCGTCGCACCCGCAGGAGCGCTTGATCAGCGCCTTGATCGCCTGTTCCAGGCCGTACTTCTCCAAGCACGGCGAGCACTCGTCGAAGTGCACCCGCAGCTTGGCGCAGTCGCCCTCGGGCATCTCGTTGTCGAGGAATTCGTAGAGGTGGTCGAGCACCTCTCCGCACTCGGTCTCGTGCGGATCGCCGCAGCTCATGAGCCCGCGCCCTTCGCTTCCTGCCCTGCACCGGTACCGGCCGGGACCAGCCCCCGCTCGCGGGCGTAGTCCTCCAGCATGCCGCGCAACTGACGGCGGCCACGGTGCAGTCGGGACATCACCGTACCGATGGGTGTACCCATGATGTCCGCGATCTCCTTGTACGCAAAGCCCTCGACGTCCGCGAGGTACACCGCGATCCGGAATTCCTCCGGGATGGCCTGGAGCGCGTCCTTCACGTCGCTGTCCGGCAGGTGGTCGAGCGCCTGCGTCTCGGCCGAGCGCAGCCCGGTCGACATGTGCGACTCGGCGCGCGCCAGCTGCCAGTCCTCGATCTCCTCGGCCGCGGTGCGCTGGGGTTCGCGCTGCTTCTTGCGGTACGAGTTGATGAAGGTGTTGGTGAGGATGCGGTACAGCCAGGCCTTGAGGTTGGTGCCCTCGCGGAACTGGTGGAACGACGCGTACGCCTTGGCGAACGCCTCCTGGAGCAGGTCCTCCGCGTCGGCCGGGTTGCGGGTCATCCGCAGCGCCGCCGAGTACATCGGGTCCAGGTAGCCGAGCGCGTCGCGCTCGAAGCGTGCGCGCCTGGCCTGCTCGCTCTCGTTCTCGGACACCCGGAAGGTGTCCTCGCCGATCGCCTCGGCCAGTTCGTCGCCGGTGAGCTGTTCGCCCTCCGGTCGGCCCTGGTCGGCGCCAGCAGCGCCCGACACGGCCGCGTCATCGGTCCCGACGACCGGACCCACCTCCTCGGAAACCCGCACACGGCCCACCTCGGGCCGACCCGCAAGCGAGGATATCGGGCTGACCGGCTTCTCGCCCGCGACAACCCACTCCGACCAGTCCGGCAGGAGCGCGGACTGCGCGGCCCGCTCTTCCGGCCGCTCGCGGCACGCGATCGAACCCATGGACCCTGCCTTTCCACCGGGGGCATGTTCTGACGACTCGTGCAACCCCGTCGGCCGCCGCCGCATTCCCGGCCCCGGGCACCGAGGCGCAACTCACGTCCGCCACCGCGGCCTTGCCGCCGCGGGCTCAGCGGAGCCAGTCGGTGACCGCCGCGGTGACCAGGTCCAGCGCCTCGTCCTGGGTCAGCGGGGCCTTCTTCGGGACCTTGAAGCCGTGCGCGGCGTGCGGGACCCCGGCCAGGCGGTGGGTGGCGGGCAGTTCCGGGAACTCGCCGGGGGTGCCGAAGGTGTCCGCGCCGCCTTGGACGACCAGCGTGGGCAGGCCGGTGGCGAGCAGCTCGTCCGCCCGGCTCTTCTCCGGCCTGCCGGGCGGGTGCAGCGGGAAGGCCAGCGCGAGGACGCCCGCGGCGCCGAGGGCGGCGGAGGTGCGGCAGGCGACCCGGGCGCCGGCGCTGCGGCCGCCCGCGTACACCGGCAGCCCTTCCCCGGCCGCGGCGGCGAACTGCGCGGGCCAGCCGGCGTCGAGGGCGGCCGGGGCCGGGGCGAGCTTGCGCCCGGCCACCCGCCAGGGCTGCTCGGCGAGCACCACGGTGACGCCGCGCCGCGGCAGCGCGGCGGCCAGCGCCTGCAGGTCGGGCGTCTCGACGCCGCCGCCCGCCCCGTGCCCCAGGAGCAGGACGGCCCGCGCCCCGGCAGCCCGGAACCAGTGGAGCCGGGCGTCCCCGGCCGGGGTCTCGACGATCTGCTGCACGGCGCCGAGCGTACCCGGGCCCGGCTCCCCCGCCGCGGCGGCCGGGCGGGCTCAGAACAGCGTGGTGAGGTCGTCCTCGGTGAGCGGGCGGGTCAGGCCGGGGTGGTTGTTGCGGATCCGGCCGACCTCGTCGGGGACGGCGTGGATGCGCAGGTCGCCGGGCGGGGGCGGGGTGAGGTCGGCGGTCTCGGCGTGCGGGTCGAGCCAGGCGTCCCAGCGGTCGGGTCCGAGGTAGAGCGGCATCCGCTCGTGGACGGGGGCGAGCAGCGGTTCGGCGGCGGTGGTGACGATGGTGCAGGTGACCAGCCAGGCGTCGGGGTGGCCGCCGGGGCGCTCGCGGTCGCGCCAGAACTCGTACAGCCCGGCGAGGGCGAGCGGCGCGCCGTCGGCGCGGTGCACGAAGTAGGGGCGGCGGGGCGGGCGGGAGACGTCGTCGGTGGGGGCGGTCTGCCACTCGTAGTAGCCGTCGACGGGTATCAGGCAGCGCCGGGAGGCGTACGCCTGCCGGTAGGCGGGCTTCTCGTGGACGGTCTCCGCCCGGGCGTTGATCATCTTGACCGCGGTCTCGGGGCTGCTCGCCCAGCCGGGCACCAGGCCCCAGCGCAGGGTGTGCAGTTGGCGCACGGGGCGGCGCTGTCCGCGCGGGGCGCGGTCGAGGACGGCGTAGGTCCGCGCGGTGGGGGCGACGTTCCAGCTGGGGGCGATCGTCTCGGTCGGGTCCCACTGCTCGACGCCGAACAGGCGGACCAGTTCGGCGGGTTCGGTGGAGGAGGCGAAGCGTCCGCACATGGCGTCCAGCTTGCCAGAGCGGGAGGGGGCAGAACCAGCGGCTACCGGCGGCCCGTCCTTCCGTGGGAGGCTGCCCGCCCCGGGCTGGGGAGACGACGGTGATCGGAGGTCGGCGGATGGACTTCGCACAACTGTGGGACCGGGTGACGGCCGTGCAGCCGGACCCTCCGCACTGGCTGGTGTGGGGCACCGCGGCGGTGGCGCTGCTGGCGGTGGCGGTGCGCCCGGTGTGGATGTGGACCCGCACCGTGGTGACGATCGCGCACGAGGGCGGGCACGGGCTCACCGCTCTGCTGACCCGGCGGCGGCTGTCGGGCATCCGGCTGCACTCGGACACCTCGGGGCTGACGGTCTCCTCCGGGAAGCCGACCGGCCCGGGCATGGTGCTGACCGCGGCGGCGGGCTACCCGGCGCCCTCGCTGCTGGGCCTGGGCGGGGCGGCGCTGCTGGCCGCGGGCCGGACCACCGCGCTGCTGTGGATCGGCATCGCGCTGCTGGCGGCGATGCTGCTGACGCTGCGCAACCTGTTCGGGGTGCTGGCGGTGCTGGTGACGGGCGGGGCGTTCGTCGCGGTGTCCTGGTACGGGACGGCCGAATGGCAGGGGGCGTTCGCCTACCTGGGGGTGTGGTTCCTGCTGCTGGCGGGGGTGCGCCCGATGCTGGAGCTGTGGGTGACCCGGCGGCGGCGCGGCGGCGCGCCCGGCTCGGACGCCGACCAGTTGGCGCGGCTGACGGGGGTGCCGGGGGCGCTGTGGGTGGTGGCGTTCCTGGCGGTGGCGCTGGCCTGCTTGGGGCTCGGGGCGGCCTGGCTGCTGCCCCGGTAGCGGCGCGGCGCCTCATAGACTTGACGCCATGACCGACTCCCTGTGGCCCGCTCCCGTCGCCACCGCCGCCGTGGACGCGACCGTGACGATCCCCGGCTCGAAGTCCGCGACCAACCGCGCGCTGGTGCTGGCCGCCCTCGCCGACGGCCCGGGCTGGGTGCGCCGCCCGCTGCGCAGCCGCGACTCGCAGCTGATGGCTGACGGCCTGCGGGCGCTGGGCGTGACGGTCGAGGAGACGGTGAACGCGGCGTCCGGCGGCACCGGCGGCGGCGAGGCGTGGCGGGTCATCCCGGCCGAGCGGCTGCGCGGCCCGGCGCACGTGGACGTGGGCAACGCCGGGACGGTGATGCGCTTCCTGCCGCCGCTGGCCACCCTGGCCGACGGCCCGGTGCACTTCGACGGCGACCCGCGCAGCCACGAGCGCCCGCAGCACGGCGTGATCGACGCGCTGCGCGCGCTGGGCGCCCGGATCGAGGACGGCGGCCGCGGCGGCTTCCCTCTGACCGTGCACGGCACCGGCGCGCTGGACGGCGGCGCGGTGGAGGTGGACGCCTCGTCCTCCTCGCAGTTCGTCTCGGCGCTGCTGCTGTCCGGGGCACGCTTCAACCACGGCGTGGAGATCCGCAACACCGGCGGGCCGGTGCCCTCGCTGCCGCACATCCGGATGACCGTCGACATGGTCCGCAAGGCGGGCGGCCAGGTGGACGCGCCGGAGGACGGCGGTGAGAAGGACGTCTGGCGGGTCACCCCGGGCGCGCTGATCGGCCGCGACCTGGTGGTCGAGCCGGACCTGTCGAACGCGGCCCCGTTCTTCGCGGCGGCGCTGGCCACCGGCGGCCGGGTGACCGTCCGGGACTGGCCGAAGCACACGTACCAGCCGGGCGACCAGCTGCGCGAGATCTACACCGCGATGGGCGGCTCCTGCGCATTCGTGGACGACGGGCTGCAGTTCACCGGCACCGGCAAGATCCACGGCATCGAGGCGGACCTGCACGACGTCGGCGAGCTGACCCCGGTGATCGCCGCGGTGGCGGCGCTGGCCGACTCCGAGTCGCACCTGTACGGCATCGCGCACCTGCGGCTGCACGAGACCGACCGGTTGGCCGCGCTGGCCAAGGAGATCAACTCCCTGGGCGGCGACGTCACCGAGACGGAGGACGGGCTGCGGATCCGGCCCCGCCCGCTGCACGGCGGCGTCTTCCACACCTACGAGGACCACCGGCTGGCCACCGCCGCCGCCGTCCTGGGCCTGGCCGTGGAGGGCGTGCTGGTGGAGGACGTGGCGACCACCGCCAAGACCCTGCCGGACTTCCCGCAGATGTGGGCCGACCTCCTCGGCCAGGGCTGACGGGGGATCACCAGCATGCGCCGCTACGACAAGAACGCCGACGAGGACGACATCCGCAGCCGCCCGGGCCGCCGGGGCTCCCGCCCCCGCACCCGGATCCGGCCCAAGCACGAGGACGCCGCCGAGGCGATGATCCTCACCGTGGACCGGGGCCGGATGACCTGCCTGGTCGACAGCGGCACGAAGGACGAGCGCCAGGTCGTCGCCATGAAGGCCCGCGAGCTGGGCCGCAAGGGCGTCGTCGTCGGCGACACCGTCAGCGTGGTCGGCGACCTGTCCGGCGAGCCGGACACGCTGGCCCGGATCGTCCGGGTCGAGGAGCGCAGCTCGGTGCTGCGCCGCACCGCGGACGACGACGACCCGTACGAGCGGATCGTGGTCGCCAACGCCGAGCAGATGGCCATCGTCACCGCGCTGGCCAACCCCGAGCCCCGCCCCCGGCTGATCGACCGCTGCCTGGTGGCCGCGTTCGACGCCGGGATGGAGCCGCTGCTGGTGCTCACCAAGGCCGACCTGGCCTCCGCCGACGAACTGCTGGAGTCGTACGCACCGCTGGGCATCCGCTACGTGGTGACCCGGGCCGACGAGTTGGAGAGCGCCGGGGCGGAGGCCGTCCGCGAGCACCTGCGCGGGCGGACCACGGTGTTCATCGGGCACTCCGGCGTCGGCAAGACCACCCTGGTCAACGCGCTCGTCCCGGAGCGGCAGCGGACCACCGGCCGGGTCAACTCCGTCACCGGCCGGGGCCGGCACACCACCGTCTCGGCGCTGGCCCTGCGGCTGCCCCCGCCGCCCGGCGCCAAGCCGGGCTCGAAGAAGGCGCTGGACCCGGGCTGGGTGATCGACACCCCCGGCTTCCGCTCCTTCGGCCTGTCCCACATCGACCCGTCCCGGGTCATCCACGCCTTCCCCGACCTGGAGCCCGGCACCGCCGACTGCCCGCGCGCCTGCTCGCACGACGAACCGGACTGCGCGCTGGACGCCTGGGTCGCCGACGGCCACGCCGACCCGGCCCGGCTGTACTCGCTGCGCCGGCTGCTGGCCACCCGCGAGGCGCACGAAGGGGACTGAGAATTCACGGTGATCACGAGTCGCTGGGGCCGCTGCGCTGGGTAACGATAGGAAGGTCACACCGCCCTATCTGACAGGGAGTCAACCCGATGGCATGGGCCATGGTGATCCTCGCCGGTCTGCTGGAAACGGGATTCGCGGTCAACCTCAAGCTCAGCCACGGCTTCACCAGGCTCTGGCCCACCATCAGCTTCGCGCTCTTCGCGCTGGGCTCCTTCGGCCTGCTCACCCTCTCCCTGAAGACCCTCCCGGTCGGCAGCGCCTACGCGGTGTGGACCGGCATCGGCGCGGCCGGCACCGCGGTGTACGGGATGGTCTTCCTCGGCGAGTCCTCCTCCACCCTCAAGCTCGTCTCCATCTCCCTGGTCATCGCGGGCGTGATCGGCCTGCAGCTCAGCGGCTCGGGACACTGAGTCCGCTAGGGTTCCGTGCATGGCCGACTACCACGACGACCTCCGACTCGCCCACGTCCTCGCCGACTCGGCCGACTCGATCACCATGGAGCGGTTCAAGGCGCTCGACCTGAAGATCGAGACCAAGCCCGACCTGACCCCGGTCAGCGACGCCGACAAGGCCGCCGAGGAACTCGTCCGCTCCGTCCTGCAGCGGGCCCGTCCGCGCGACGCCGTGCTCGGCGAGGAGTACGGCCTGCAGGGCTCCGGCCCGCGCCGCTGGGTGATCGACCCGATCGACGGCACCAAGAACTACGTCCGCGGCGTCCCGGTCTGGGCCACCCTGGTCGCCCTGCTGGAGGAGCAGCCCGACGGCGAGCACGTCCCGGTGGTCGGCATCGTCTCCGCCCCCGCGCTCGGCCGCCGCTGGTGGGCCGCCAAGGGCCTCGGCGCGTTCGCCGGCCGCAGCCTCGCCAAGTCCCAGCGCATCCACGTCTCCAAGGTCTCCCGCCTCGCCGACGCCTCGCTCTCCTTCTCCTCGCTCAGCGGCTGGGAGGAGCGGGCCCGCCTCGACGCCTTCCTCGACCTCACCCGGATCTGCTGGCGCACCCGCGCCTTCGGCGACTTCTGGTCCTACATGATGGTCGCCGAGGGCGCCGTCGACATCGCCGCCGAACCCGAGCTCTCCCTCTGGGACATGGCCGCCCCCTGCATCATCGTCCAGGAGGCCGGCGGCCGCTTCACCGGCCTCGACGGCATCGACGGCCCCACCGGCGCGGACGCGGTCGCTACCAACGGCATCCTCCACGAGGCGGCGCTGCGCTCGCTCAGCGTCTGACCGAGAGCTGCGAACGCCAGGAAGCGCACCGCCAGGGGCGCGGGGAACTGCGCGGCCAACCGAGCACGCACAGCCAGATCGCGAACCAGGACGAGAGCTTGCACTGTCCCGCGATCTCACTGACGTGCGACTCCCGCTTCGCGCAGTTCCCCGCGCCCCCGGTTTCGCCTCAGCGCAGCGCTACGCCGAGAGCTCCGCGTTGAGCGCCCCCAGCAGCCGTCCCGCCCGTTCCGCGACCTCGGCCGGGCCGTACTCCGCCGCGCGCTTGCACCAGTTCTCCGCCTGGACGGCCTCGCCGCGCCGCAGAGCGAGCAGGGCGAGCCGGAGGGCCGCGCGGCCGTGGCCGGCGTCCGCGGCGCGGGTGTACCAGAGCATGGCCTCGGCCTCGCTGTCCTGCCGGGCCAGCAGCAGGCCGAGGTTGAAGGCGGCGCTGCGGCTGCCGCCCTCGGCGGCGCGGCGGTACCAGCTCTCGGCGATCTGGAGGGCGCCGCGCTCGGCCGCGCGGACGCCCATCCGGACCTGGGCGCGGCGGTGTCCGGCGTCGGCGGCGATCGCGTACCAGTGTTCGGCCTCGGCGTCGGCGTCGCCGCGGCGGTCGAGCAGCGAGGCGAGCCGGAAGGCGCCCTCCGCGGAGCCGCCGTCGGCGGCCTGCCGGTAGCGTTCGAGCGCGCCGGTGAAGTTGCCGCGCTGTTCCTGGGCGACGGCGAGTTGCAGGGCGGCCTCGCCGTGGCCCTCGGCGGCGGCGCGGGCGTACCACTCCTGGGCCTGCCGGGTCTCGCCGCGGCCGGCGTGCAGGACGCCGAGGTTGAAGGCGCCGTCGACGGAGCCGGCTTCGGCGGCCTTGGAGAACCAGGGTTCGGCGCCGGACTCGTCGCCGCGCTGGAGCAGCACGACGGCGAGCGCGTTGCAGGCCTCGCGGTGTCCGGCGTAGGCGGCGCGGCGGTACCACTGCTCGGCCTGGGCCTCGCGGCCGGCGCCGGCGCAGAGCAGGCCGAGGTTGAAGGCGCCGTTGTGGTCGCCGGCGTCGAGGGCGGCGCGGTACCAGCGTTCGGCGACGGTGTTCTCGCCGCGGCCGGCGTGCAGGGCGCCGAGGGCGTTGGCGGCGGTGCCGTCGCCGGCTTCGGCGGCCTCCTGCCACCATTCGGCGGCGGCGGCGAGGTCGCCGGTGTCGCGGAGCAGGAAGCCGAGGGCGCAGGCGGCGCGGGCCTCGCCGTTCTGGGCGGACTGCCGGTACCAGCGGGCGGCCTCGTCGAGGTCGGCGCGGGCTTCGAGCAGGACGCCGAGGCGCAGCGCGGCGCGGGCGTGGCTGCGGGCGGCGGCGGTGCGGTACCAGGTCTCGGCGGTGTCCTTGTCCCCGGCGGCCTCGCGCATCCGGGCGAGGCGGTAGGCGGCCTCGCGGTGGCCGGAGTCGGCGGCGGCCTTGAACCAGCGTTCGGCGCGGACGTCGCGGCGGTGCTCCATCAGGTCGCCGAGGGCGTAGGCGCCGAGCGGGTGGCCCTGTTCGGCGGCGTAGTGCAGCCAGTACTCGGCGGCCTCCTCCTCGCCCTGGTCGCGCAGTTGCAGGCCGAGGGCGTGGGCGGCGGGGGCGGATCCGGCGACGGCGGCCTGCCGCCACCACTGGGCGGCCTCGGTGCGGTGGCCCTGCTGGTGGAGCAGGACGCCGAGGTTGTTGGCGGCGGCGCGCAGGCCCGCGGCGGCGGCGGAGCGCAGGTACGGTTCGGCGTCGCGCAGGTCGCCGCGGCGCAGCAGGAGGGCGCCGAGCTGGCTGGCGGCGTTCGGGTCCCCGGCGTCGGCGGAGCCGCGGTGGCGGGCTTCGAGGGCGGCCTGTTCGCGGGCGGCGAGGGCGGTCTCGAAGCTGTCGGCGGCGTCGTCGTCGGGGTCGACGAGGTCGCGGACGGAGGCGGCGGCGACCTGCTCGGCCGTCAGGTGGACGAGGCTCTCGGGACCGTAGCCGGTCACGTCGATGCCGCCCGCGGTGCCGCGCTGGGCGGGCAGGCTGCCGGTGGACGGACCGGCGGGCCGGTCGGCGGCCCGGGTGCCGGTGCCGCTACCGGTCTCGGCGTCGGTCCCGGTGTCCGGGGTGGTGCCGGCCGCCTGTCGTTCTCCCGTCCCGCTGTTGCCGATGAGCTTCATGCCGACTCCCGCTCCCCCCGAGTGTCGCGGCATCCGCCCGGGGCCGTCGACCCCGGGCGCCTCCCCCAGGGGGCGCGCCGGACCGGACGGCCCGTCAGCGGCCGTGCCGCGTCCCCCTCGTGGTTCATCGTCGCATCACCCGCACACCGCGTACACCTGCTCCGTCCGTTTTGGCGGAGCGGGGCCGAAGCCCGGCGAGATCGCTTCGGCTCTTTGTCGATTTCCCGACACTGAGCCCCACAAACCCCGGCCACGCATCGTACCGGAGTCGATCAACTCTCCGCGCGCGCAAGGGGGAAGGCCCGGAGGACGAAATCCTCCGGGCCTTCCGTGAAGGGTTCTTGACGGGGCCTCAGCTCACGCTGAAGTCGTCGGCCTGGTAAGCACCCTGTCCGTACCAACCGTGCACCCAGACGGTGACCGAGGTCACCGAGGCACCGGTGGTGAACTTGGTGGACAGCTGCGTCCACGCGCTCCCGCCGGGGGTCCAGGTCGAGCTGTCCGCGCCGGAGCCGGTGACGCCCAGGTAGGTGTAGTTGCCCTTGACCCAGGCGGACAGCGTGTAGGTGGTGTTCGGCTTGACCGTGACGGTCTGCTGGCACTGCGCGGTGTCACCGGCGCTCGCGTTGCCCTGCAGGGCGTACGAGCCGGTGTGGCCGCCGCTGACCACCGCGCCGCCGCTGCCCGCGCAGGTCCACGGGCTGAGCGCGCCGGACTCCAGGCCGGGGTTGGCCACGATCCCACCGCTGGGCGAGGTCGGCGAGGAGGACGGGCTGGTGGTCGGGCCGGTCGGCGAGGTCGACGGGCTGCTGGAGGGCGGGGCCGACGGCGAGGTGCTGGCGGTCGGCGACGCGCTGGTGGAGGCGCTGGCGCTGGGCGAGCCGGTCGGCGGGGCCGGGCAGGAGGCGGCCGAGCCGTTGGTCGCGTTCATCAGCGGGTTGAGCAGCGCCGCGTTCGGGTCGTCGTACAGCGAGAACACGAACGATCCGCCGAGGCCGTTGCAGTGCGCGTAGTCCATCTTGGCCTGGATGGACTTGGCGTTCTCGCCGGACCAGAAGTTGGTGCCGTCGTAGAAGTACGCCGCCTGCGCGGCCGGGTCCCAGTAGGTGTAGCTGGGGTTGTCCACCGTCCCGAGCAGTTCCTTGTACATCCGCACGCCGTTGACGTTGCCGGAGTTCGGCGCGCCCTGGGCCGGTCCGCTGGCGGGCTGGAACAGCCCGTGGTTGGCGCCGGCCGCGACGCCGGTCCAGCCCCGGTAGTACAGCGGGACGCCCATGTTGAGCTTGTTCGCCGGGAACCCGCCGGGGATGCCGTACGAGGAGTCGCCGACCGTGTACGCCTTGATCGCCTCGTCGATCGAGTACTTGGCGTTGCCCGGCGGCACGTTGTTCATCGGGTCGTTCGGGTTCTGGTAGACCGGCGTCTGGTGGTTGGTCGGGCCCTGGGCCTCCCAGCCGCCGTGCATGTCGTACGTCATCGGGTCCGCGAAGGTCAGGTACTGCCCGATCTTGTCGGTCTCGACGTTCTGGATCTTGTCCTGGCCGGCCGGCAGCGCCGCGCTCAGCGCGTAGGTCTTGCCGTCCGCGGCGCCCTGGGTGTTGAGCTCGCTGCGGAACTCGGCGAGCAGCGCGGTGAAGTTCTGCTTGTCGTTGGGCGAGGAGTGGTTGCCGGTGTGGCCGCCGCCGCCCGGGTACTCCCAGTCGATGTCGAAGCCGTCGAAGATGCCCTTGCCGGTGCCGGCGCCGCCGTAGCCGCCCTGCGCGGGCAGGTTGCCCTTGATGAACATGTCGACGCACGAGGAGACGAGCTTCTTGCGCGAGGCGTCGGTGGCCGCCGCGTCGGAGAAGTACTTGGAGTACGTCCAACCGCCGATCGACAGCAGCACCTTGAGCTTCGGGTACTTCGCCTTCAGCTCCTGGAGCTGGTGGAAGTTGCCGGCCAGCGGCTGGTTCCAGGTGTCGGTGGAGTTGTCGACGCTGTTGCCGTTGGCGAAGGTCTTGGCGTAGTCGGCGTAGTAGTCGCCCGCGCCGTCGCCGGCGTTCGGGTTGTTCTCGTCCTGCGAGGCCGCCGAGTTGGCCTCGAAGCAGGTCAGGTTGGTCGGGTCGATGTTGGCGAAGTCGTACAGCAGGTAGTCGAGCTTCCCGGCCATGCCGTTGGTGTCGACGTTCTTCAGGTAGTAGGCGTTCTGGTAGATCGACCACTGGTCGAAGTACGCGACCTTCATGCCGCCGCTGGTGGCGGGGGCCCCGGTCGTGTTGCCCGGCCCGGCGGTCGCGCTGGGGGCTCCCAGCAGCGAGACCGCTCCGGCGAGCAGCGTGGCGGCCGCGGCCGTGACGGCCCAGGCCCTGCGGTTGTTGCGATGCATGCGGATGTGCCTCTCTCCTGTCACGTGGGGATGCAGGAACGCCGTCCGACACCCGGTCGGGGAGAGCGGCAGACGGAACCAGAACGTGATCAATTCCCGTTGCTGGTAAAGGAGTTGCAACGCATCAGGACGGGCGGTGGGGGCCGCCCGTCATGGGCATGACCCAGATTGGACTGGACCACATGGGGTGTCAATCGACCGGACACCCAAGGAATGGCAAAGGGAACGACGAAGGCCCGGAGGCTGATGCCTCCGGGCCTTTCGCTACTGAGTAGCGGGGACAGGATTTGAACCTGCGACCTCTGGGTTATGAGCCCAGCGAGCTACCGAGCTGCTCCACCCCGCGTCGGTGAAACCACTGTATCACGATCACGGGGTGGACCAACAAACCGGTTCCCGCAGCTCAGCCGGTGGGCGAGGCGGTGGGCGAGGCGGTCGGCGAAGCCGTGGGCGAAACGCTGCCGCCGGCCTTCTGCTCGGCGGCCATCGCGTCGCCGATGGCCTTCTTCAGCGCCTCCTGGGCCTTGCCGTACGCCGCCCAGTCGCCGTTCTTCATCGCCGCCTGGCCGTCGTCGAAGGCCTTCTGCGCCTCGGTGAGCGCCTTCTGCACCTCCGGGCTGTCCGGCGCGGTCGGCGTCGTGGGCGTGGTCGGCGTGGTCGGCGTCCCGGTGCCCGGGTTCTGCGGCTCGGCCGGGGCGGTCGGGGTGGTGGCCCCGTTGGCCGCGCCGCCGAGCACCTTGGCCAGCGCCTGGTCCAGGGTGTCCTCGAGCGCCACGTTGTGGTCGCCGTACACCGCCAGCACCTTCTTCAGCACCGGCACCTTGGCGCCGCGGGCCACCAGGTACACCGGCTCCACGTTGAGGATGCCGCCGCCGACCGGCAGGGTCAGCAGGTTGCCGTACACCACGTCGGAGTCGGTGCCGCTGCGCAGCAGTGTCAGCTGGCGGGCCACCTCGGAGTCGGAGTTGAACTTCGCCTGGGTCAGCGCCGGGCCGAGCGCGCCCGAACCGGACGGCATCCGCAGGATCCGCAGCTTGCCGTAGCCCGGGCCCGGGTCGGCGTCCGCGGTCATGAACGCGGCCAGGTTCTTGCGGCCCGAGGGCACGAAGGAGGTGGTCAGCGAGAAGCTGGCCGCCTTGGCGTCCGGCATCCGCAGCGTCAGGTAGTACGGCGGCTGCACCTCGTGGGTGTTGACCGTCGGGTCCTCCGGCACCTCCCAGATGTCGGTGCCGTTGAAGAACGCCGTGGCGTCGGTCATGTGGTACTGCCCGAGCAGGTCGCGCTGCACCTTGAACAGGTCCTGCGGGTAGCGCAGGTGCGGCAGCAGGGTGGCCGGGACGTCCGCCTTCGGCTTCACCGTGCCCGGGAACGCCTTCATCCAGGTCTTCAGCACCGGGTCGGCCTCGTCCCACTGGTAGAGCGTCACCTCGCCGGTGTACGCGTCCACGGTGGCCTTCACCGAGTTGCGGATGTAGTTGACCTGGTTGACGGCGGTCAGGGTGCGGCCGCGCTGGTCGGTCAGCGAGTCCTTGGTGGCGTCGCCGAAGGTGGTCTTGGACGAGAACGGGTACCCGTCCGAGGTGGTGTAGCCGTCCAGCACCCACACCAGCCGGCCGTTCTCCACCACCGGGTACGGGTCGGCGTCGATCGACAGCCACGGCGCGACCTTCTCGACCCGCTCCTTGGGGGTGCGGTCGTACAGGATCTTCGCGCCGTCCTTGATCGCCCCCGAGTAGAGCAGCTGCGGCTCGGCGAACTTCACCGCGTACGCGGCCCGGGTCAGCGGGTTGTTCAGCGAGACGCCGCTGCCGCCGCTGTACTGGGAGGTCTGGTCCGGCTGTCCGTCCCGGGTGTAGTCGATCTCGTCCATGCCGGGCCCGACGACGGAGTACATCGTCGTCTTCTCGCCGTAGTACACCCGCTGCTCGTACGCGCCCAGGTCGCCCTCGGCGGGCAGCGCGTGCTCGGTGTAGACCGGGTTGCCGTTGGCGTCGACCTGGTTGCCCTTGGCGGCGACCACGCCGTACCCGTGGGTGTACTTGAAGTGGTCGTTGATGAAGTTGCGCTGCTGCACGCCGGTCAGGTCCAGCTCGCGCACGCCCAGCACGGTGTCCTGGTCGCCGTAGCGGTCCACGTCCAGCGTCTTGGGGAACGCGTAGTAGTTGCGCAGCGCCTGGTTCTGCTGGAACGTCGGCGAGACCACGTTCGGGTCCAGCAGCCGGATGTCCGAGACGGTCTGCGCGTCCTGCTTGAGCTTGTCGGCGTCGGTCGAGTCGGTCGGCGTGTACTGCTGCTCGGCCGCGTCCGCGATGCCGTACGCCTGCCTGGTCGCGTCGATGTTCTTCTGGATGTACGCGGTCTCCTTGGCCTGCTCGTTCGGCTTGACCTGGAACTGCTGCACCAGCGCCGGGTAGAGGCCGCCGACCAGCAGCGCGGACAGCGCCATCAGCCCGAAGCCGATCAGCGCCGGCGCCCAGGTCCGCCTTATCGGGGTCAGGAAGAACAGCAGCGCGCAGATGATCGCCACGAAGAACAGGATCGTCTTGGCCGGCAGGAACGCGTTGGCGTCCACGTAGCGCAGGCCGGTCCAGCCGTCGACGTTCTTGTACGACTCGCTCTTCACCGCCAGCGCGTACCGGTCCAGCCAGTACGCCACCGCCTTCAGCAGCACGAACACGCCCAGCAGCACGGCCAGGTGGCCCTGCGCCCCGGCGCTCGCCCGCCGCCCGGGCCCCTGCAGCCGCAGGCCCCCGTACAGGTAGTGCACGGCGGTCGCCGCCAGCAGCGAGACGATCACCGCGCTGAACGCGAAGCCCAGCACGAACTGGTACCAGGGCAGGTCGAACGCGTAGTACGAGACGTCCTGGTGGAACTGGCTGTCCTTCACGCCGAACGAGGTGCCGTTGACCCACAGCATCCACGTCCGCCACTGCGCGCCCGCCGCGGCGCCGGCCGCCAGGCCGACCAGCAGCGACAGGCCGACCATCAGCCACTTGCGGAACGGCGCGATGCCCGTCCGGTAGCGGTCCAGGCTCTGCTGCTCCACCGACATCGCGGCCAGCGGCGGCCGCAGCCGGTGCGCCAGCCACAGGTTGAACCCGACGACCAGGGCCATCAGCAGCCCGAAGACCGCGAACAGGCCCGCCTTGGCGCCCAGTTGGGAGGTGAACACCGAGCCGTAGCGCACCGAGTCGAACCACAGCCAGTCGGTCCACAGGCCCGCCAACATCACGAACAGCAGGAACAGCGCCGCCAGGACGCCCACCGTCAGCAGCAGCACCTTCGCCCGGCGCGACGGCGGCCCGACTCTCGCTCGGAAACCCGGACCGGAGCGGTCCGGCATCTGGAAGGTCAAGGCGCCACCTCAGCTGTCGTCGTCATCGGGAATGCCACCGCCGCACCGGTCGCGGACGGCGGTCTCCCCATGCAACTTAATTCGTCTTTACCTGAGTTCCCGGCGGCTGCGTCGGAGTTGGAGCGGGCACCCCCGGGCATGTGAGGATGACCCCATGTCCGACTCCCCTGACCTGACCGCCGCCGCCTCCGGTCTCCCCGCGGCCACTCCCCTCACCCGGGCCGCCCTGGAGATCGACGAGCACGCCGCGACCCTCGGCTGGGACCTCCCGGCCCGCCTGTTCGCCCTGGTCGACAACGCCCAGATGCGCAAGGCCAACCCGCGGCTCGCCTCGCAGCTCGGCCTGGACGACAACCCGACCGGCCTCACCCCGGTCGAGCAGGAGGAGATCCCCCCGGGCACCGAGCTCGACCGCTTCCTCGGCACCATCGCCTGGCCGGACGGCGTGGTCGGCTGCGCCCTGGTCGTCGAGCGCCTGATGCTCCCGCCCGGCGCCGAGTCCTCCCGGCCGAAGAACGCCGGCGAGAAGGAGATCAACGACTGGGTGGCCACCCACCCGCAGCGCCAGGAGGTCCGGATCACCGCGGCCGTCCTGCGCGACGGCTCCAAGGAGGTCGCGCTGCGCCTGCGCGAGAAGGACCTCGCCCGCGAGGTGCTCACCGGCCCCGAGCTGGTCCCCAACCTGACGGACGCCCTGCTCTCCACCTTCTCCTAGCGCTCCCGGCGGGCCCCTCCCCGGGGCCCGGCCGCTCGGCCGCGGCTCAGCCGCAGCTCGGCAGCGCCGCCTTGTCGCCGCCGCGGATGCTGTCCAGGGCCTTCACCGCGCCGTCCAGGTTCTCGACCTTGACCAGGGTCAGCCCGGACGGGGTGCCCTTGACCGCCTCGGAGCAGTTGTCGGCGGGGGTGAAGAAGTACTCGGCGCCCTTGTCCCGGGCCGCGATCAGCTTCATCTGGATGCCGCCGATCGGGCCGACCGCGCCGTCGTCGTCGATGGTGCCGGTGCCCGCCACGAACTTGCCGCCGGTGAGGTCGGTGGGGGTGAGCTTGTCGACGATGCCGAGGGCGAACATCAGGCCGGCGCTGGGGCCGCCGACGTCCTGCAGGCCGATGTCGATCTTGAACGGGTAGACGTGGTCGACGCCGGGCGTGATGCCGACGACCGCCCGCTCCGGGCCGCTGTCCGCGGACTTGCCGGTCACGATCGGCACCTCGACCCGGTCCGCCGGATCCGGCGAGGCGCCGGCCTTGGCGTGCGGGACCACGGTGAAGACCACGGTCTCGCCCGGCTTGTGCTTGGTCACCTGCGCGGCCACCTGGGTCTGGCTGGTGATGGCGGTGCCGTCCACCGCGACGATCTGGTCGCCCGCGTGCAGCTTGCCCTCGGAGGGCCCGCCGGCGGCCACCGAGGAGACGATGATCTCGGTGCTGACCGGGATGCCCAGCTCCTTGAGCGCCGCGGTCTTGGCGCTGTCCTCGGAGGAGGCGAACTGCTCGGCGTTCTCCTGCTGGGCCTCCTGGTCGGTCTGGCCCTTCGGGTAGACGTTGTCGTGCGGGACGACCAGCACGTCGTCCCGCATCCAGCCGACCAGCGCCGAGACCAGGCTCGGCTGGTAGTTCGCCCCGGTGACCTGGACCGTGGTCATGTTGAGGTGGCCGCTGGTCGGGTAGGTCTCGTGGCCGGTGATGGTGATCACCGGCGTGCCGGTCTTGTCCTGCGTGCCGAGGGTGTTGTACGTCGGCCCCGGGCTCATCTCGGTGAACGGCACCTTGAACAGGACCGAGGCACAGAGCAGGCCTATCAGCAGCAGGGTGGCGGCGAGCATCGTCGCCGATCGGCGTGGCATGCCACGACAGTACGGGAAGTGCCGGGCGGGGTGTACCGCCGGTCCGCGCCCCGCACCGCCGATCGGGGACGGGGGGCGGCGGCGGTCAGTCCCGGGCGCCGGTACTGCGCTCCATCGCGGCGCGGAAGCGCTCGTGCTCGGCGAGCGAGGACGGATCGGTCATGGCGCGGGGCGGGCGGGCCGCCCAGGTCGCCCAGACCGCGGCCAGCACCCCGGCCACCACAGGAATGCTCAACCAGGCGAGCACAGCCATTTTCGGACTCCCCACAGGCTCGTCATGCGTATCAGCAGATTAACCGCCTACTGGGGGAACGGCGCGAGCGGCATCCGGGTTACGGGACGCGGTCCGCTCTTCACCACAAGGTGTACCGCCGAACGGGCAACGAGCGCCGCCCGGACCGGACACGGGGGCGTCAGCAGGAGCCGGCGCCGACCCACTCCTCCTCGCCGTCGGCGAAGACCTGGTGCTTCCAGATCGGCACCTCGTGCTTGAGGTCGTCGATCAGCCGCCGGGAGGCCGCGAACGCCTCGCCGCGGTGCGGGCAGGACACCGCGACGATCACCGCGACGTCGCCGATCTCCAGCCGACCGGTGCGGTGCACCGCGGCCAGCGCCCGGACCGGGAAGTCCGCGCAGACCTTCTCGGCGATCCGGCGCAGCTCGCGCAGGGCGGTCGGGTGGGCGCTGTACTCCAGCGCGGCGACCGGCTTGCCGCCGTCGTGGTCGCGCACCGTGCCGACGAACAGGGTGGTGCCGCCGGCCGCGTCGTCGCCGACCGCGGCGTGGACCTCGTCGAGCGAGAGCGCGCTCTCGCGGACGTCGAGCAGGCGGATCGGGTCGTGGTTCTCGGACATGGGCCCATCATTCCGCATCCCCGCCGACGGACCGCAAGGATTTTCGTATCACGATGCGGTAATTCCGCCATGTGAAAAGAAGATCAGATCCGGCGGTGCTTGCGGGCCCGCCGGACCAACGCGGCGGTGCCGATCAGCGCCACCGTCGCCCCGGCCGCGCCCAGGCTGGTGGCGGCCTCCTTGCCGCCCAGCCGCCGCCCGGCCACCGCGTGCTTGCCGGACACCTGGGCCAGCAGCTCGGCCAGCACCTCCTCGTTGGTGTGCCGCGGCCGCCAGCCCGCCTCGTGCAGCCGGCTGCCGGACACCACCCACGGGTACATGGTGTACGCCAGGTCCCCGGCCGGGGCCGGGGTCAGGCCGAGCCGGTGCAGCCGGGCCGCGGTGCCCAGGGCCAGCGAGGCGGGCAGCTCCATCCGCCGGATCCCGGACAGCTCCTCCACGTCCTCCTGCTCCAGCCAGCCGTCGCAGCCGACCGTCACCTCGCCCTCGACCAGGCCGAGCGCCGCGTACTCCAGCGCCGCGGCCAGGTCGTCCAGGTGGCAGAACTGCCAGCACGGGCGGGAGCCGGCCACCACCAGCAGCCGGGGCGCCTCGAAGTGCCGGGTCAGCACGGTGTCGATGCCCGGGCCGACCACCACGGCCGGGCGCAGCACTGTGATCTGCAGCCCGGGGTGGGCGCGCGGGGCGCGCCGGGCCAGCCGCTCGATCTCCAGCAGGTCGCCGACCAGCGACGCCTCCTCGGTGGCCCGCAGCTCGGAGTCCTCGGCCAGCGGGACCTCGTTGTCGGGCAGCGCGCCGTAGACCATCGCGGAGGTGCACAGCACCACCCGGTGCACCCCGGCGGCCGCGGCGGCGGTCACCACCGTCTGCGCGCCGCGCACGTTGTAGGCGCTGCGGGTCCGCGGGTCGGACTCCATGCCGAGGTCCATCGCCAGGTGCACCACCACGTCGACGCCGGCCAGCCGCTCGGCCACCGCCGGGTCGCGCACGTCCAGCACCCGCCACTGCACGCCGGGCACCTCGCCGCGGCGGTCGTCCACCGCGAGCACCCGCCGCACGTGCGGGGAGTCGACCAGCCGCTGCGCGACGCGCTCGCCGAGCACGCCCGCCGCGCCGGTGACGGCCACGGTCAGCGGTCTGCCGCCGTAGGCTGGAGTCGGCGAACCGGCATCGGCCGGCGCACCCTCGCCCTCGGTCAGCCCAGAGCGAACGTCCGAAGGCGGGGAACTCACCGGCCATCCTCCACGGTTAGCTTAAGTGCGGACGTACGAGTGTCACGCACTTGACCATCCTGCCCGAGGCTCGGCCCCGGCGGTGCACCCGGCGCGGTCGCCGCGAGACCATTCAAACCGCTCGGAGCCCCCGGGCGGCAGACTTTCCCGCCACACCACCCGCGTGACGGCCGATCAGATCGAGGACCCCCGTGAGCGACCTCCCCTTCGGATTCGGCGTTCCCCCCGAGGAGCCCGAGGACGGCAAGAACAAGGGCAAGAAGGACGGCGAGCAGGGCGACTCGACCCCGCAGCAGCCGTTCGGCTTCGGCAACGGCAACCCCTTCGGGGCGCTGTTCGGCATGGGCGGCCCCGGCGGCGGGCAGGGCGGGGACAACCCGTTCGCCGCGATGATGGGCGGCTTCAACCCCAACGACCTCGGCGCGGCGTTCCAGCAGCTCGGGCAGATGCTCTCGTTCGAGGGCGGCCCGGTGAACTGGGACCTGGCCAAGAACATCGCCCGGCAGACCGTGGTCGCCGAGCAGCCCGAGGGGAAGACCAAGGACCGCTCGGTCGGCGCGGCCGAGCGCACCGCCGTCACCGAGGCCGTCCGGCTGGCCGACCTGTGGCTGGACTCGGCGACCGAGTTCCCCTCCACCTCCTCCGCGGCGGTGGCGTGGAGCCGCGCCGAGTGGATCGAGGCCACCCTGCCGGTCTGGAAGGACCTGGTCGACCCGGTCGCCGAGCGGGTCGGCAACGCCATGGGCGGCGTGCTGCCCGAGGAGATGCAGGCGATGGCCGGGCCGCTGATGGGCATGATGCGCTCGATGGGCGGCGCCATGTTCGGCACCCAGATCGGGCAGGCGCTCGGCGCGCTGGCCGCCGAGGTGCTCGGCTCCACCGACGTCGGCCTGCCGCTCGCCCCCGCCGGCAAGGCCGCGCTGCTGCCGCAGAACATCGCCGAGTTCGGCGAGGGCCTGAACGTGCCCGCCGAGGAGGTCCGGCTCTACCTGGCCCTGCGCGAGGCCGCCCACCAGCGCCTGTTCGCGCACGTGCCGTGGCTGCGGGCGCACCTGTTCGGCGCGGTCGAGGCGTACGCGCGCGGCATCAAGGTCGACACCTCGCGGATGGAGGAGCTGGTCGGCCAGCTCGACCCGGCCAACCCCGAGGCGCTCCAGGACGCGCTGGCCGGCGGCCTGCTGCAGCCCGAGGACACCCCCGCGCAGAAGGCCGCGCTGGCCCGGCTGGAGACCGCGCTGGCCCTGGTCGAGGGCTGGGTCGACGCCGTGGTGCACACCGCAGCCGCCCCGCACCTGCCGCAGGCCGCCGCGCTGCGCGAGACGCTCCGCCGCCGCCGCGCCTCCGGCGGCCCCGCCGAGCAGACCTTCGCCACCCTGGTCGGCCTCGAACTGCGCCCGCGCCGCCTGCGCGACGCCTCCCGCCTGTGGGCCTCGCTCGCCGACGCCCGCGGCGTCGAGGGCCGGGACGCGCTGTGGAGCCACCCCGACATGCTCCCCACCGCCGCCGACCTGGACGACCCGGACGGCTTCGTGCACCGGGACACCGCGGCGGTCGCCGAGGGCGGCTTCGACTTCGACGCGCTGGACAAGCTGCTCGGCGAGGCCGCGGGCGGCGGGGCCGCCGGGACGGGGAAGGCCGACCTGACCAAGGACGCCGGGGGCGCCTCGTCGGACGACGCCCCGAAGGCCGCCCCGGACGGGGAGGGCAAGGGCCAGGACGCCCCGGGCGAGGACGGCGAGCAGGGTCCGGAGGGCACCGCCAAGTGACCTCGCTGCACGCGGACGCCGTTCGCGTCCTGACCGACTGGGCGCCCGACGCCGCCGGGCAGGACGGGCTGCGCCGCGACTACCTGGCCCACCTGGCCGAGCGCCCCGACGGCATGTGGCGGGCCTGCCTGCCCGGGCACATCACGGCCAGCGCGCTGGTCGTCGACCCCGAGGGCGGGCGGGTGCTGCTCACCCTGCACCCGAAGGTCGGGCGGTGGCTGCAGATGGGCGGCCACTGCGAGCCCGGCGACGACACGCTGGCCGCGGCCGCGCTGCGCGAGGCGGTCGAGGAGTCCGGCATCGCCGACCTGGCGCTGCTCGCCGTCGACGGCCGCACCGCGCCGGTGAAACTGGACCGGCACCAGGTGCGCTGCACCGGGAAGGACCGGCCGGAGAACACCCACCTCGACGTGCAGTACGTGGCCCTGGCCCCGGCCGGGGCGCGCGAGCTGATCAGCGAGGAGTCGCTGGACCTGCGCTGGTTCGGCTGGGACGAGCTGCCCGCCGACACCGACCGCTCGGTGCGCGAGCTGGTGGCGATGGCCCGCGAACTGGTCTGACCCCGCGACTCCCCCGGTGTGCCGCGAGGCCCCCGGTCGCCCCTGGCGGGCGGTCGGGGGCCTCGTGTCGTGCGTGGTCGCGCCGTCCGGACGTCCGCCGGGTCAGGTGAGGCGGGCGGGCGGGATGTGCGGCAGGCGGGCGGCGGAGGCGACGCCCTCCAGGTAGCCGCGGGCCCGCTCGGTGCGCGGGTAGGCGTCCAGCAGGGCCCAGAACCCGGGGCCGTGGTCGGGGACCAGCAGGTGCGCCAGCTCGTGCAGCAGGACGTAGTCGACCACGTACTCGGGCATGCCCTGCAGGCGGTGGGAGAGCCGGATGGTGCGCTCGCTCGGGGTGCAGGAGCCCCAGCGGGAGTTCTGGTTGGTGACCCAGCGGACCTGCTCGGGGACGGCCCGGCCGCCCAGGTAGAGCCGGGAGAGCTCGTGGGCGCGGGACTGCAGGGCCTCGTCGCCGAGCGTCCGGCGGCTCTCCTGCGCGGCCAGCTTGTCGAGCATCTGGGCCACCCAGCGCTGCTCCTCGGCGTGCGACATCCGGGCCGGGATCAGCACCACGGTCCGGTCGCCCTCGCGGTAGGCGGAGACGGTGCGGCTGCGGCGGGCGCTGCGGCGGACCTCGACCTTGCTGCGGTCCACGGCGGGCCGCTCGGCGGCGGTGCGCTCGACGGCGGGCAGCTCGGCGGCGGCGTGCCCGACGGCGGCGTGCCCGGCGCCGGTGCGTCCGGCGCGCTCCGGGGCGGGCCGCTCGGGGGCGCTCCGGGCGGGGGCGCCGCGGCCGCCGGGGCGGTGCGGGTCGGGGGTGTGCTCGCGGTCGGTTGCGTACTCACGATCGGCCCCGGCGCTGGCATGCGCGCCGGGCGCCGCGGTCGTCGTCCCGGAGGCTGCCCGGGCACGCCGATGCGACGCCGACCGATGGGAGTCCCGTTCGGCTGCCATGGCACAGGACGTTACCCCGTCCCCGTGACAGAAGTCCGGCACCGGGTCGGCGCGGCCCCGGGGACCACCCGGGTGCGTTGTCCACAGGCTGTGCGCGGCGATGAACCGATCGTCCTACCGGGGCTGTGGACAACGGATTTCCGCCGATCCGGACCGCCGGGCAAGCTGCGGTGACCAGAGATCCCGACGCCGGGATCCCGACCGTGGGAGGTACCCGCATGCGCCCCGTGATCAAGCCCGCCCTGGCCCGGCTCTGGCGGGAGAAGCAGGCCCTGCAGTTCGGCACCGTGCGGCGGCACGCCCGGCTGATCGAGGGCGTCGACCGCAGGCTGGCCGGCTTCCTGGAGCTGATCGACGGCACCCGGGACGGCCCCGCCCTGGTCGCCGCCGGGCAGCGGCTCGGGCTGAGCGCCGAGTACTGCCGGGCGGTGCTCGACTCGCTCGCCGGCAGCGAACTGCTGGACGACGCCCAGGCCCTGCGGGACGTGCTGGAGCTGTACCCACCCGCCCGGCGGGAGCTGATCGGCCCCGACCTGGCCTCGCTCTCCCTGGTGCACCCGGCGCCCGGCGAGGCCGCCGCGGTGCTGCACGGCCGGATCCGGGCCCGGGTCGAGGTGCGCGGCGCCGGGCGGATCGGGGCCGCCGTCGGGGCCGCGCTGGCGGCCGGCGGGATCGGCGAGGTCGCGGTGCTGGACCGCGGCCGGGTCGCCGCCCGGGACTGCGCGCCCGGCGGGCTGCCGCCGGGCGACATCGGGCGGCTGCGCTCCACCGCCGCCCGCGAGCTGGTGCACCGCGTCACCGGCGCCCCGGTCGGCGAGCGGTACCGGCGCCCGCCCGCCGC
>NZ_JOGH01000093.1:0-27699 GCF_000721345.1 Kitasatospora sp. NRRL B-11411
ATCGCGTGCAACCGCCTGAAAGCCATACCCGGCGCCTCTGGATCTCTGGACCTTACGACGGCCCGTCCAACCCACCAACAACGTAGGACCGCCTGACGCCCGGCCGCCCCGCCCCGGTCCCGCCCCGTCAGCCCGCCGCCCCGCCCAGCACGTCGCCGGAGACCAGCGCCAGGCCGCGCAGGTACTCCTCCCCGCTCGGCGCCAGTTCGGGGCCGATCAGCCACTGGGCGGCCTGCCCGAGCAGCAGCGACTGGTAGAAGACGCCCCGGGCCAGCTCCTCCGGGGTGTCCGCCGCCTCCGCCCGGCCCTGGAACAGCGCGGCCAGGCCGAGCCGGCCGTCCTTCTGCGCGGCGGCCAGCCGCTCGGGCAGCCCCGGCAGGTGGTCGAGCTGTCCGAGCAGTTCGAACTGCACCGTCCACAGCCCCCGGTGCTCGGCGAAGCCGTCGCGCACCGCGTTCCAGGCCCGGACGAAGCGCTCCTTCGGGTCGTCGACCTCCGCGGCGGCGGCCAGGGCCGCGCCGATCGACTCGCCCCACGCCCCCATCGCGCCGACCAGCGCCTCGACCAGCAGGGCGTCCTTGGAGCCGTAGTGGTAGCCGATGGCGGCCAGGCTGACGCCCGCGCCGGTGGCGATGTCCCGGGCGGTGGTGCGCCCGTAGCCCTTCTCTTGCAGGCAGCGGGTGGCACTGGCCAGCAGGTCCTCACGATTTCCCATGCCCCGATGCTAACCACGTCCAAGACGAATGTCTTGCTCGAACGTCTGGAACGATTGATTTAGACGCTTGTACTAGACAGGCGTGCAAGACATCCGTACAGTCATCGTCATGACCACCGACGACCGCACCACCCACCGCGCCGGCCGCCGCGCCTGGCTGGGACTGGCCCTCCTCCTGCTGCCGACCCTCGTCCTCGCCATGGACATGGGCGTGCTGTTCTTCGCCGTCCCCTTCATCGCCACCGACCTGCACCCCAGCGGCACCCAGCAGCTGTGGATCATGGACATGTACTCGTTCCTGCTGGCCGGGCTGCTGATCCCGATGGGCGCGCTGGGCGACCGGATCGGCCGGCGCAAGCTGCTGATCGGCGGCACCGCCGCCTTCGCGGCCGCCTCGCTGGTCGCCGCCTGGTCCGACGGGGCGGGCCAACTCATCGCCGCCCGGGCCCTGCTGGGCGTCGCGGGGGCGGTCTTCGGGCCCTCCACGCTGGCCCTGATCCGCAACATGTTCCCCGACCCCAAGCAGCGGCAGTCCGCGATCGGCGCCTGGAGCGGCGTGATGATGGCCGGCGCCACCCTCGGGCCGGTGCTCGGCGGCCTGCTGCTCAACCACTTCTGGTGGGGCTCGGCCTTCCTGATCGCCGTCCCCGCGATGCTGCTGGTGACCGTCCTCGCCCCGGTGCTGCTCCCCGAGTACCGCGCCCCGCAGCAGGGCCGCTTCGACCTGCTCGGCGCCGCCCTCTCGATGGCCACCGTGCTGCCGGTCGTCTACGGCATCAAGACCCTCGCGGTGGACGGCTGGAGCCCGCTGCCCGCCCTGGTGCTGCTCGCCGGGCTGGCGGTCGGCGGCGCCCTGGTGGTCCGGCTGCGGACGGCCGCGAACCCGCTGATCGACGTCACCCTGTTCCGGATCCGCACCTACACCGGCGCGATCACCGTCAACACCATCGCCATGTTCGCCATGATGGGCTTCACCCTCTTCACCTCCCAGTACCTGCAGCTGGTCAAGGGCTACAGCCCGCTGTCCGCCTCGCTCTGGGCTCTGCTGCCCAGCGTCGGCGTCGGCGCGGCGGTCGGCGGGTTCGGGGCACTGGCCGGCAAGGTGCGGCCGGCCGTCCTGCTGGTCGCCGGGTTCCTGGCCAGCGCCGCCGGGTTCGTCGCGATGGCCCTGGTGAACCCCGGCTCCTCGCTCGCCCTGCCGCTGGTCGCGGCCGGCGTGATCGCGGCCGGCTCGGTCGGCACCGTCAGCATCACCGGCGAGATGGTCCTCTCCGCGGCCCCCGCCGACCGGGCCGGCGCGGCCGGCGCCACCTCCGAGACCGCCCAGGAACTCGGCAGCTCGCTCGGCATCGCCGTGCTCGGCGCGGCCGGCGCCGCGATCTACCGGGCCCGGATGGACGGCGCCGCCCCCGACGCCGCCCGCGACACCCTCGGCGGGGCCGTCACCACCGCCGCCCACCTGCCCGGCGACGCCGCCGACCGGCTGCTGACCACCGCCCGGGACGCCTTCGCCGACGGCATGCACGTCGCCGCGGTGGTCGGCGTCCTCGTGATGCTCGGCGCCGCCCTGGCCGCCCACCTGCTGATGCGCCACCTGCCGGTGCCCGGCGCGGCGGACGCCCCGCAGGAGGAGGAGGCTCTGCCCGCGGCGGCGTGACAGCGGGGGCGCGGGGATCCGCGCGAGCGGTCGGGCACGGAACGCGGGACCGCACCGGAACGGCAGGCCACTGCCCCCGGTGCGGTCCCGCTGCCGCGCGTGCAGCCCCCGCCGGTGCGGCCTAGGGTCGCCGTATGGCGGCGGAGGACGAGGATCCGGCGGGCCGGGAGGAGCTGGACTACCGGTTCACCCTGGCGAACGAGCGGACGTTCCTGGCCTGGATCAGGACGGCGCTGGCGCTGCTCGCGGGGGCGGTGGGGCTGGACCAGTTGACGCCGGACCTGGCCCCGGTACCGGTGCGGGTGACGCTCTCGGTGGTGCTGGCGGTGGGCGGGGCGGGGCTGGGGGTGGCCGCCTACCACCGCTGGGTGCGGGTGGAGCGGGCGATGCGGGCGGGCGGTCCGCTGCCGGCCACCCGGACCATGCTGGTGCTGACGGTGTGCGTGGCGGTCGCGGCGGCGGTGTTCTCGGTGCTGATCGTCGGCCGGTCCCGGTGACCTCCCCGCGCGATCCGGGCCTGCAGCCGGAGCGGACCCTGCTGGCCTGGAGCCGCACCGCGCTGGTGCTGGCCGCGGACGCGCTGCTGGTCCTGCGCACCGGCTACGTCCGGCGGCTGCCCGGACTGGCCGCGCTGGGCGGGCTGTTGGCGCTGGCCGCGGTCGGGCTGTACGCGCACGGGGTGCGGCGGCGCAGTGCGGTGGAACACGGTCCGCACGCCCCGGCGGGCCGGTGGTGGATGCGCGGGCTGGCCGTCGTGGTGGTGCTGGCCGCGGGCGGGTCGGCCTGGTCGGTGCTGGTGAACGCCGGTGGCTGACTTCCGGGGGCGGTCGCCGGGCCCGCGCCGGGGCCTGCCAGGTGGTACAGACCACATGACTCGGATCACCTGTTTTTCGGCGGCTGTTTGCCGACGGGTGTATACGTTCGCCGACCGGGCCAGGCATACTGGCCGGGTCGGGCCTTCCGTCCGACCCAGACGTCACAGCGAGAACCTCCACGAAAGGACCGGTGGTCAGGGATGTTCCGTAACGGTCTTGAGCCCTGGCACATCATCATCGTTCTGGTGGTGCTGGTCCTGCTGTTCGGCTCGAAGAAGCTGCCCGAGATGGCCCGCGGCCTCGGCAAGTCGATGCGCATCCTGAAGGCCGAGACCAAGGCCCTGCGCGAGGACGACGCCCCCGCGGAGGCGCAGAACGGCACCGCCGCCTCGCAGGCCGAGCAGCCGCGTCCGGCCGTCGAGCCGACCAACGTCACCAAGGCCGCCGAGCCGACGAAGTCGACCACGGCCTGACCCGCGTCGGCCCCCGGCCGACCCCGCTCGCCGTACCGGAGCCCCCGGCCCGTCGCCCCGACGGACCGGGGGCTCCGGCGTGTCGCCGCGCCCGGGTGGCTGGGCGTTTTGTTCTGGTATCTCCTGGTATTCACCTGACGGCGGATCACCTGGAGGCACCGGATGGCGGCGGACCCCTCGGGCGAGCGGGAGCTCGCGGAGCTGCGCGAGCGGATCGCCCTCCTGGAACGGCAGGAGAAGGAGCAGGGACCGCCCCGGCGGGAGCACCACCGGGTGCGGTCCTTCTTCGCGGTGCTGCTGATCGTGCTGGCCGCGGTGCTGACCCCGCTCGGGGTGGTCGCCGCGTGGAGCAAGTCGCAGGTGACCGACACCGACCGGTTCGTCGCCACGATGGCGCCGCTGGCCTCCGACCCCTCGGTGCAGAACGCGCTCACCAACCGGGTGACCACCGCGGTGATGCAGCAGCTGCCGATCACCGACCTGCTGAACGAGGTCGCCCCCGCCGACCGGCCGCTGCTGGACGCCGCGCTGGGCAAGGTCGGCCCGGCGCTGACCAGCGGGCTGACCGGCTTCGTCCACGACCAGGTGCTGCGGTTCGTCCAGTCCGACGCCTTCGCCACGGTCTGGACCGGGGTGCTGCGCAACGCGCACGCCGCGTTCGACAAGGTGCTGACCGGGCAGGGCGGCGGGGCGGTGCAGATCAAGGGCGACACCGTCAGCCTGGACCTGGCGCCGGTGGTCGCGGCGGTCAAGGACCGGCTGGTGGCGAACGGGCTGGGGCTGGCGTCGAAGATCCCGGAGGTGCACACCGACTACACGCTGGTGCAGTCGGACGCGGTGCGGAAGGCGCAGACCGGGCTGCGGCTGCTCGACCTGGCCGGGTTCTGGGTGCCGGTGCTGGCGGTGCTGTGCGCGGTCGGCGGGATCGCGCTGGCGGTGCGCCACCGGCGGGCCGCCGTCGGGGCGGCGCTCGGGATGGCCGCGGGGGCGGTGCTGCTGGGCGTCGGGCTGAGCGTGTTCCGGGCGCTCTACCTGGACAAGCTGCCCGCCGACGTCGACCAGGCCGCCGCGATGGCGGTGTACGACACCCTGGTGCGCTACCTGCGGGCCGGGGTCCGGATGGTGCTGGCGCTGGGCGTGGTGATCGCGCTGGCGGCCTGGCTGACCGGCGGCGGGCGGCGGGCCGGCTGGGTGCGGCACCTGTGGCGCTCGGGGCTGGGCGCGGTCCGGCAGGCCGCCGAGGGCCTGGGGATGCGGCTGGGCCCGGTCGGCCGGTTCGTGCACCGCTGGAAGTCCTGGCTGGGCTGGGGCGCGGTCGCGGTCGCCGCCGTCGTGCTGCTGACCTGGAGCTACCCGACCGGCGCCGTGGTGCTGTGGATGGCGCTGGTGCTGCTGGCCTTCCTGGCCGTGCTGGAGTTCCTGGACGCGCCCGCGCCCGCGGCGGCCGCACCGCCCGCCGACGGCCCCGCCGGGCCGCCCGCCGACGGGAAGGCCGCCCCGGCGTGAGGGAGCTGGCCCGGACGTACCTGGCCCTGCTCGGCGGCCCGGCGCTGCTGCTGACGGCCTACTTCACGGTGCCGCTGGGCTGGTTCGGGCCGCACCACTCGGCGGTCAGCTGGCTGGTGTTCGGCGTGCTGCTGACCGCGCTCGGGGTCGGGGTGCTGCGCGAGGTGCGGCTGCAGGTGCTGGGGCTCTCCCGGCACCCGGTGCCGCGGATCCTGGCCCTGCTGTGCGCCGCGCTGGTGGTGTTCGCCACCGCCTACCTGGGGATGTCCCGGCAGCCCGGCGAGCTGGAGGGGCTGCACACCAAGATCGACGCGCTGTACTTCACGGTGATCACCATGGCGACCGTCGGGTACGGCGACATCCACCCGTCCGGGCAGGCCGCCCGGGTCGTGGTGATGCTCCAACTCCTGTACACCGTGGTGTTCCTGACCACCGGGGTGACCGCGCTGACCCAGCAGGTGAAGACCCGGGCGGTGAAGCGGGCCCGGCACCGGGAGTAGGCCGGCGGTCAGTTGTCCTGCTGGGCGGCCTGGACGTGCACGGCGGTGATCAGGGCGCCGAGCCGGACCTGCCAGCCGGCCAGCAGCGGGGGCGACGCGGCCTTGCGGCGCTGGAGGTCGCGGACCAGCTTCTGGGCGTCCTTGAGGGCGTTCTCGGCGTCCGCCGGCTGCTTGTCGTTGACGGCCTGGGTGGCCTCGTCGAGCAGCCCGGTCAGGTCGTCCTGCTTGTCCCGGTCCTTGCTGAACTCGGCCTGCGCCACGTCGGCCCGCAACTGGGCGAGCTGGGCGACCACGGCGCCGCCCTTGGGGGTGGCGGAGGGCTTGGGCGAGGCACTGGGCTTCGCGGAGGCGGACGGGGACGGGCTGGGCGACGGGGACGGCGACGCGCTGGTGGCGGCGGCCGTCGGGGCGGGGGTGTGCCCGGCCCGGGGGGCGGAGTCGCCGCCGCCGAGCGAGAACGCGGCGATGCCCGCCACCACGGCGATCACCGCCGCGCCGATGCCCGCGTACACCAGCGGGTTGCGGCCGCGCCGGGGCTCGGGCTCCTCCTCCTCGAAGCGGGACGGGGACAGCAGCGGGGCCTGCACCGGCGGCAGCACCGAGGTGCGGTGCTGCTCGGCCCACGGCTGCGGCGGGGCGGCGGGCGGCGGCGGGGCGGCGGGGTAGGCCGTCGCGGGGACGGGCGGCAGCACCTGGGTGGCCGCGCCGAGCAGTTCGGCGGTCCGGTCGACCGGCCCGGCGGGGACGGCGGCGAGCAGTTCGGCGGCGGCGGACTGCGCGTCGGCGGGCCGCTCGGCCGGGTTCTTGGCCAGCAGCCGCAGGATCGCGGCGTCCAGCGCGGGCGGCACGTCGGGGCGGTGCGCGGAGACCGCGAGCGGGTACTCGGTGACGTGCTTGAAGGTGACCGCGACCGGGGTGTCGGCGGTGAACGGCGGGGCGCCGGTCAGCATCTCGTACAGCACGCAGCCCACCGCGTACAGGTCGGCGCGGCCGTCCACCGGGGCGGCGGTGGCCTGCTCCGGGGAGAGGTAGGCGGCGGTGCCCAGCACCGAGGCGGTCTGGGTGAGCTGCTGGCCGGAGGAGGAGCCGGCCCGGGCGATGCCGAAGTCGACGACCTTCACCCCGCCGTCCTGGGTGATCATGATGTTGCCGGGCTTGATGTCCCGGTGCACCAGGCCCTGGGCGTGCGCGGCGGCCAGGGCGTCCAGCACCGCGGCGGCGGTGCCCACGGCGCGCTCCACCGGCAGGACGCCCTGCTCGGCGATCACCCGGCCCAGCGTCGCGCCGTGCACCAGCTCCATCACCAGGTACGGGGAGCCCTGGTCGACGCCGGAGTCGAAGACCGTGACGATCCGCGGGTGCGCCAGCAGCGCGGCCGACCGGGCCTCGCGGGCGAACCGCTCGGCGAACCGGGGGTCGTCGGCCAGGCCGCCGTTGAGCACCTTGACCGCCACCGGGCGGCCCAGCTGGTGGTCCAGGGCGCGGTAGACCGTGGCCATGCCCCCAACGCCGAGGATCTCGCCGAGCTCGTAGCGCCCGTTCAGCGCGCGTCCGATCATCGGATGCTCCTTCCACCTCGGTCCGGCGACCCGTGAACCATAGCGGGCCCGGCCGGGGAGGGGTTCAGGGGCGCTGGACGAGCAGGACGGCGGCCAGCGCCGCGAGGGCCGCCGTCAGCAGGGTGCGCAGGACGCCCGGCGGGCCGTGCAGGGCGCGTCGGGCGGCGCGCTCGGCGGCCCGTTCGGCGGCGGGCGAGGTGCGGGGGAAGCTCATCGTCGTCAACTCCGGTTCGCCGGGGCCTGGAGCGAGCCGTAGCGCTGCATCCGCTGCCAGCGCAGCCGGTTGCCGGCCAGTGCGGTCCACACCGACTGGATCACCACCAGGTACATCAGCTGACGGTAGACCACCTGCTGGAGCGGCAACGTCCAGAGCGGGCCCAGCCGTTCGCCGTCCAGGCGGAACGCGTAGCAGGCCGACAGCACCTGCAGGACCAGGAAGCCCAGCCAGACCGCGGCGATCCGCACCGGGTCGAGGAAGAGCAGGCCGTAGACCGCGAACACGTCCACCGCCGGAGCCAGCAGCGGCAGCAGCACCTGGAACACCAGCAGGTAGAGCAGGCCCCGGCGGCCCAGCTTGCCGGCCTGGCCGTGCTGGGCGAGCGCCCGGCGGTGCTTCCACATCGCCTGCAGGGTGCCGTAGCACCAGCGGTAGCGCTGGCGCCACAGCGCGGAGAGCGAGGCCGGGGCCTCGGTCCAGGCGATCGCCCGCTCCTCGTAGACCACCCGCCAGCCGGCCCGGCACAGCGCCATGGTCAGGTCGGTGTCCTCGGCCAGCGTCTCCTCGGCCACGCCGCCCAGCCGCAGCAGCGCGGAGCGGCGGAAGGCGCCGACCGCGCCGGGGACGGTGGGCATGCACTGGGCGAGGTCGAAGAAGCGGCGGTCCAGGTTGAAGCCGACCACGTACTCGATGTGCTGCCAACGGCCGAGCAGGCCGCCCCGGTTGATCACCTTGGCGTTGCCGGACACCGCGCCGACCCGGCGGTCGGCGAACGGCTGCACCAGCAGCCGAACCGCGTCCGGCTCGAACACGGTGTCGCCGTCGACCATCACCACCAGCTCGCAACTCGCGTGCCGCAGGCCGTTGTTGAGCGCGGCCGGCTTGCCCGCGTTGGCCTGCCGGAGCACCCGGACGCCGGGCAGGCCGAGCGACTCCACCAGGTCGGCGGTGCCGTCGGAGGAGCCGTCGTCCACCACGATCACCTCCACCGGGTGGTCGGAGGCCAGCAGCGAGCGCACCGCCGCCTCGATGCCCGCCCGCTCGTTGTACGCGGGCACGATCACGGTGACCGGCTCGGTGACCGGCGGGCCCCAGCCGCGGCGGCGCAGGCGCCGGTGCCGCCATGCCGCGACGACCAGGGCCACCGCGCGCAGCACGCTGATCGCCCCGGCCGCCCAGAGCAGCCAGCCGAGCGCCGCCACCGCCCGGTCGCCGCCCGCCAGGGCCAGCAGCAGCGCCCGGCCCTGCCAGTGCTCGGCGCCGCTCGCCGGGTGCGCGGTGTCCGCGATCGACGCCGTCTCGGAGACCGTCCCGACCCGGTAGCCGGCCTGCTTGAGCTCCGGCAGCAGTTCGGCCAGCGCGGCGACGGTCTGCGAGCGGTCGCCGCCCGCGTCGTGCATCAGCACGACCTGCCCGGCCGCCGGGCCCGGCGGGGTGGCGCCAGCCACGATCCGCGCCACGCCCGGGCGCCGCCAGTCCTCGCTGTCCAGGGTGGTCAGCACGGTCAGGTAGCCGGCCTGCCCGGCCTGCCGGACGGCCTGCCAGTCGGCGTCGGTGAGCGCGTCGTTGGTCGAGGAGTACGGGGGGCGCAGCAGCGCGGTGGTGGTGCCGGTGGCGCCGGCCACCGCGAGCTGGGCCTCGCGCAGTTCGAGCGAGCGGCGCCAGGGCGCGGCCTGCCCGAGGTCGGCGTGGGTGAAGGTGTGGATGCCGAGCTGGTGGCCCTCGGCGAGGATCCGGCGGGCGAGTTCGGGGTGGTCGGCGACCTGGGTGCCGACCACGAAGAAGGTGGCGTGCACGCCCTGCTGCTTCAGCACGTCCAGGATCTTCGGCGTCCAGACCGGGTCGGGGCCGTCGTCGAAGGTCAGCGCGACGGTGCCGGGGGCGGGCCGGGCGGTGCGGGGCGTCGCGCCGGACGCGTCGATCACCGGGCCGCCGTGGGCGGCCTCCGGGGGGACGGCGCCGGCCGGGCCGGTGGCGCGGGCGGCGCCGTCGGGGGCCGATCCGTACATGTGGCGGGTGTAGCCCTGCAGCAGCAGGGCCGCGGCCAGGGTCACCACCAGGGCGGTCAGCAGCAGCCAGTGCGTGCGGGGTGCGGGCTGGCGCACCACGCCCCGGCGGCCCCGGCGGCCGCGCCGGGTGGGGCCGCCGGGGCGGGGGGAGGTCCGGGGGAAGGTCATCGGGGCTCGCTAGGGGCTCTTGGTGGGCTTCCGGCTGTTGCTCGGCGCGGTGGTGGGCCGGCCGTGCGAGGCCGTCGGGCCGGGGGTCGGGGCGGCCGTCGGGCCCGGGGCCGGGGCGGTGGCCGTCGCGGTGCTCCGGGCCGCGGAGCTCGCCGCGGCCGGTGCCGCGGGGGCCTGGGCCGGGCGGGTGGCGGCCACCGCGGTCCGGTCCGGTCCGGGCGTGGGCCGGCCGTCGGCCATCGGGCCGGTGCTCGCGGACGGTGCGGTGGCGGTCGGGGTGCCGGGGGCCGCCGGGGCGGCCGGGCGGGGCAGGAACGGCGCGCCCAGGGTCGGGCCGCCGAGCGCGCTGCTCGCCACCAGGGCCAGGTAGCCGGCCGCCGGGACGGCCAGCAGCCATCCGATCCGCCGCGAACGGCGCTGGCGCCGGCCGCTGGCGTCGACGAACACCGGGGCGGCCGGGTCGGCGGGCCGTGCCGCGGTCGGGGTTTCGGTCACCGTGGTTCCTGGGGTCGGGCCGGTTCCGGCACTCCGCCGGTCTGAGCTCCGGACGGACGGTGGACCCGGGGGAGTTCAGCCGTCCGTCCGGAGCGGTTCCCCGACCGGCGGCGGACCCGGGGGAGTCTTCTGCCGGTCGGAGCTGTCCCGGACGGGCGGGGGCCCGGGGGAGCCCCGCGCCCGTCCGGAGTCGGTCCGGGCGGGCGACGGGTACAGGGGCCCGTCGGCCGCCCGGAGGCGGTGGCCGGTCGGACGGGGGCCCGGGGGTGCCCACCGTCCGACCGGAGTCGTTCAGTCCTGGTCGCTTCCCCCGTTCGACTGCTTGGACTGCTGGACGTCGCCGTGCCCGGTCCGGACGGGCGACGGCACGGACGGCGACGCCGACTGGCCGGGGCCGGCCGACGGCTTGCCGCGGCCCGTCCCGGCGGACGGCTCGCCGCTCTGCTGGTCGCGGTCGTGCGCGGCGAGCAGGGCGCAGAAGCCGGTCACCTTCTCCGGCGCGCCGGCCGCCTTCAGCAGCTCGGCCAGCTCGGGGACGGCGGCCGCGTCCTTGGGCTTGCCGCCGGCCGCGACCCGCCCGGCGAAGACCTCGCACAGCCGGGTCAGGTCCGGCTGGTCGGCCGGGCCGGTGGCGGGCTGGCCGGACGGCCGGGCCGGGCCGGTGCCGGGGCGGGTGGTGCCCGCCGACGGCTTGCCGGTGCGCCCGTCGCCCGGCGTCCCGGACGCGGTGGCGGGCGCGTCGGTGGTCGGCGCGGGCGCGGCGCTGGTGGCCGCCGGGGCCGGGGCGGGACCGCCCAGTGCCTCCGGCAGCCGGCCGGTGCCGGCCGCGACCGCGACGCCGCCCAGGGCGGTCACGCCCAGCGCGACGGCCACGGCCTTCGCGCTGAGGGCCCGCGCGAGCGCGGTGTCCGCCATCTTTCGTCTCCGGTGCGGTCGGGGGTCCGGCTGGTGACGAGCCTGCCGGAACGCGGCCATGGCCCCCTCTTCGCCGGGCAGCGGGCCGTCGCCGGCCGCCTCGCTCGTCGCAGCGGCGGCGAGCAGGGCGGCGAGCTCCGGCCGTCCTGGCGCGGACTGCTGCCCGGCGGAGGGGTCCTGACCGGCCTCCGGGTCGACCGTGACGCCGCCGAGCAGCTGCTCGGCGGCGGCGCGATCGATCCGGCGGGATCGGTTGGTGCTCATCTCATGTCCTTCAGCGTCGGCACCTGCGCCGGTGTCACACCCTGCGCGGAAATCTTTTTCCCGGCCGTCGCTCCGGCCGCTCCCCCGGCTTTCCGGTGGGGCAGCCCGGCGACCGCTCCCCCGTTCTGCTCCAGCACCTTGGCCAGCCGCCGCAGGCCCCGGTGGGCGGCCATCCGGACGCTGCCGGAGCGCTTGCCGAGCACCTTCGCGGCGCTCTCCGCGTCCAGTCCGAGCACCACCCGCAGCAGTACCGCCTCGGCCTGGTCGGGCGGCAGCGAGGCGATCAGCGCGAGCGCGTCGGAGGTGGCGACGGTGGCCATCGCCTGGCCCGCGGTGTCCTCGGCGGCGGCCAGTTCGGCCAGGTACTCCACCGGCAGGTCGGCGACCGGGCGGCGGCGCACCCGGCGCAGGTGGTCCATGGCCCGGTTGCGGGCCACCGTCGCGGCCCAGCCGCGGAAGCCGTCCGCGTCGCCGCGGAAGCCCGGCAGGTCGCGGGCGATCTGCAGCCACGCCTCCGAGGCGATGTCCTCGGCGTCCTCGGCCCGGCCGCCGACCAGCACCCGCAGGTAGCGCAGCAGCCCCGGCTGGACGGCCCGGAACAGGATCCGGAACGCCTCCTCGTCGCCCTCCTGGGCGGCGCGGACGGCCGTGGCGAAGGTCGCTTCGGGCGGCGCCGGGTCGGCCCGCCGGGCGGGCGGGCGGTCCGGTGCGTACGGACGGCCGGGCGGCTCCCCGTCGTCCGCCCCGTGGTGTTCAGCTGTGTGCACCCGCCACATCATGCGCCATCCGGGGGACCGCTCCCACTCCCGGTCCCGCTCCCGGTCCCGTGACGGAGCGGTGGCGGAGCCGTGCCCGGCCGGTGAGGGGCCGGTGCGGGCCGACGGCCCGTCAGCCGCGTCCCGGCCCCCGGGACGCAGGGCCCGGAGCGGGCCGACCTTCGTCCCGCCGACTGCTGTCCTTCGCCCGCGGTCCGGCCCCACGCCCCCGCCATACCGTGCAAATACGGGGCAATCCGCCCCGCTTCCACCCGTGGACGAGGAGGCCGGGAGCCGGCATGCGCACCGCCGAGGAGCTGTACACGACGGGGATCCGCGACCACTTCGCGCCCGCGCTGCGCGGGCTCGGCTTCCAGGGCTGGCGGCACTCCTTCTCGCTGCCCGACCGGGACCGCTGGGCGGTGCTCGGCGTGCGCGCGGTGCCCGGCGACGGGCGGGTCCGGTACACCGTCAACCTGTCCGTCACCGACAAGGCCGCCTGGGACCGGCGCAGCATCCGCCCCGACGCCAACTCCCCCACCGGGCTGGAGCGCTGGCACGCGCCGATCGGCGAGCTGCTGCCGGTCGGCGGCGAGGTCTGGTGGGAGGTGGCGCCCGGGCCGCGCTGGCTGATCGCCGTCGAGGACTCGGTGGCCGCCGTCCGCGGCTACGCGCTGCCGGAGCTGCGCCGCCGGCTGGTGGCCGGCGAGCGCGAGCACTACCTCGGCCAGGCCGAGCTGGACGGCGTCAACGGCGCCCTCGCCGCGGCCCGGCTGGCCCGCATCCAGCGGGCCGAACTCGCGGACGGCGTCCTGGAGTTGCACGGCGCGTGGAGCCGGCACGACCCGGCCGCGCACGCCGTCCTGGCGGGCGCCGCCCGCGGCTTCCTGTCCGTCCGGGACGCCCGCTTCCACGCCGTGCGGGTGCTCGACACGCTCGGCCGGACGCTGTGGGAGTTCCGGCCCGACCCCGGCGGGAACCATTCGGAACCGGACTGAGTCCCTGTCAGTGGCGGTGCGGAAGCGCACCGGTGTGACGCACGGGGCGAACCGCGGGGGGCGGACATGACGGGGACGGCGGCGACACCGCACGAGGAACGGCAGCTCGACTGGGACGGCTGCCTGAACGTCCGCGACCTCGGGCTGCTGCCCACCCGCGACGGGCGGCGCACCCGCACCGGCGCGGTGGTCCGCGCCGACAACCTCGACCGGCTCACCGCCGAGGGCCAGAACTCGCTGCTCGCGTACGGCGTGCGCACCGTCGTCGACCTGCGCGACCCGGCCGAGTACCGGCCGCTGCTGCCCGCCCCCGACGGGATCGACCTGGTCCGCGTCCCGCTGGACGCGCTGGCCGGGCCGGACTGGTGGGCCCGGTTCGGCGCCCTGGACGGCACCCCGCTGTCCTTCCGCCCCTACCTCGACCACTGCCGGCAGGCCGTCGCCGACCTGGTCGCCGCCGTCGCCCGGGCCCGCCCCGGCGCCGTCGTGGTGCACTGCGGGGCCGGCCGCGACCGCACCGGCCTGGCCGCCCTCGTCCTGCTCGCCCTCGCCGGGGCCACCCCCGCCGCGATCACCGAGGACTACCTGCTCTCCGCCGCCAACCTGCGGCCGCTGTGGACCATCCTGGACCGCCCCGAGGAGGAGGCCGGCATCGCCCGGGTCCTCGCCGACGCGGGCACCACCCCCGAGCGGGCCCTGCACGACGTGCTCGCCGAGTTCGACGCCGAGCAGTGGCTGCCCGCCGGGGACGTCGCCGCCGTCCGGGCCCGGCTGCTCGGATGACCGCTCGCGGCCCGGGCGGAGCGCTGCTGCTCGGATAACCGCTCGCGGCCCGGGCGGAGCGCGGCCGATACTGCCCGGCATGACGAACTTCGCGCCGTTCGACACCCGCGGCTACCCCACCGTCGACGTCCGCACCGGCTACGCCGGGTGGGTCGACAGCTACGAGGACACCGTCCAGGACGCGATGGACGTCGACGTGCTGGCCCGGCTCGCCGTCCCGCGCTGGGCCGACGCCGCCACCGCCGCCGACCTGGGCTGCGGCACCGGCCGCACCGGCGCCTGGCTGCGCGGGCGCGGCGTCGGCGCGGTGGACGGGGTCGACCTCACCCCCGAGATGCTCGCCCGCGCCCGCGGGCGCGGCGCCCACCGCACCCTGGTCGAGGGCGACCTCGCCGCGACCGGCCTGGCCGCCGGCGGCTACGACCTGGCCGCCTGCTCCCTCGTCGACGAGCACCTCGCCGACCTCGGGCCGCTCTACCGCGAGGCCCACCGCCTGGTCCGTCCCGGCGGCCTGTTCGTGCTGGTCGGCCTGCACCCGGCCTTCATCATGGCGGCCGGCATGCCCACCCACTACGACGGCCCCGACGGCCCGGTCGCCATCACCACCCACGTCCACCTGGTCAGCGACCACCTCACGGCCGGCCTCGCGGCGGGCTGGCAGCTCGCCGAGATGCGCGAGGAGGTGGTCGGCGACCAGTGGACGGCCCTCAAGCCCAAGTGGGAGCGCCACCGCGGACAGCCGGTCTCGGCGGCGTACGTCTGGCGCAAGCCGCAGGAGTAGGGGCGCGCCCTCAGAAGCCGGAGTTCGGCGCCGTCACGATCCGGGTGCGGCCGTCCGCCCGCGCGGCGAGGCCCGCCTCCAGGCGCAGGGCGCGGGCCGGGCCGAGCAGGGCGAGGGCCTCGGGGACGGGGGCCCAGCGGTGGGCGTCGAGCTCGCCGGGCGGGAGGGTGATCGGGGTGTCGGCGGGGAGGACGCCCAGGTCGAAGAGGAAGTGGCAGGCGGGGTGGTCGAGTTCGCCACTGGGGTTGGTCCAGGCGACGGCCAGCAGGTCGCCGGCCTCGCGGTGCAGCCCGGTCTCCTCGTGGAGTTCGCGGGTGGCGCACTGCCGCGGGTTCTCGCCGAGGTCGACGGTGCCACCGACGAACTGCCAGGCGTCGCGGTAGCCGGCCTTGACGATCAGGACGCGGCCGTCGGGGTCGGTGATCAGGCAGCCCGCGGCGGCGTACACGCGGTGCAGGGAGGCGAGCCACTCCTCGCGGGAGGCGAACTCGGGTGCGTCGGCCATGGCGCTCCTTCGGCGGGGGCGGGTGGTTGCGGCCCCACTCTCCCACCCCCGCCGGGGAGCGGTCTCCCGGCGGGGGTGGGCCTCCGGTCGGGGATCAGTGCGCCGAGTGCCGTTCCGCGCCGCGGTGCCGGTGGCCCGGCAGATCGGTGTGGGTGGCGGGCCCGTCGGCCGGGCCGGCCGCGGCGGGCATCCGGCGGCCGCCGTGGCTGAACACCGCGTCGCCGTAGTGCGGGCCGGTGCGGGTGGCGGGGGCGGTGCCGGGGGGCGGTGGCGGGGAGACGCCCGCCGGGTCCGCGGCCATGCCGCGGTGCGCCAGCACCTCCTGGGTGCCCCGGAGCACGGTCATCCTGTCGGTCGATCGCTTGGTCATCGCCGACCTCCCTTCATCAGACCGATATGCCCGTTATCGACCCGTATACACCAGGACACGTGAACTCCCGTGCCGGAACGGCGGGATCGGTGTCGGAACGGTGTGGGACCATGCCGCGTGGCCACGGTGATACAAGCCGACGAATCCCAGGAGTCCCGCACGACCCCGCCCCCGGCGCGGACCGGGCGCGCGGACCGCGTCCGCCACCCCGCCGCGCTGATCCGGCTGGTCGCCGGGGTCTGCTGGATCCTGCTGGTGCTGCTGCTGGCCGGCTACGCCCGCTCCTCGGTGTTCGGCCTGGACAGCGACGTGGCCCGCGGCGTCGACCTGCTGCCCTGGCCGCCCGCCAAGCTCACCGCCGCGCTGTGCGGCACCGCGCTGCTGACCGTCCCGCTCGGCTTCGCCGTCGACCGGGTGCTGCGCGGCGACGGCCGCCGGGTCGCCGACGCGGTCCTGGCCGCCGTCCTCGCCTACGGCCTCACGCTCGGCCTGGACCTGCTGGCCGGCGACCTCACCACGCTCACCCACCCGCTGCCCGCCGGCCTCGGCCGCACCGACCCGGTGTACGGGCACTTCGCCCCGGTGCTGGCCTTCATGACCGCGCTGGGCACCGCCGGGCGGCGCCGCTGGCGCACCGCGCTGGCCGTCACGCTCACCCTGTCCGGCCTGTCCGGGCTGGTCACCGGGTACGCCACCCCGCTGTCGCTGCTGCTGGCCCTGCTGCTGGGCTGGACCACCGCGCACGCCGCCCGGTACGCCGTCGGCGAGCCGGTCGCCTCGCCCGCCGAGGGCCAGATCGCCACCGCCCTGGCCGGCACCGGCGTCCACCCCGACGCGGTGCTCACCCTCGGCACCGGCCGCTACCTGGTCACCCAGCACGGCGGCGGCCCCGACCTGGACGTCCACCTGCTCGACCGGTACGCGCAGGCCAGCGGGCTGCTCGGCCACCTGTGGCTGGCCCTGCGGCTGCGCACCGCGCCCCGCCCGCTCGGCCTGCGCCCGCTGCGCGCCGGGCTGGAGCACCAGACCCTGCTCGGCCACGCCGCGTCCGCCGCCGGGGCCCGCACCCGGCTGCCCGTCGCGGTGGTCGAACTCGGCCCGGACGCCGCCCTGGTGGCCTACCGGCGGCTGGACGCCCGCCCGTTCGCCGAGCTCTTCGCCGAGCTCCCCGAACCTCCCGAACCCCCCGGCGAGGGCCTCCCCGACGGCCCCACCGACGCCGAACTGCGCGACGCCTGGCAGCAGTTGGCGCTGCTCCAGCGCCGCCGGATCGCCCACCGCTCGCTCTCCCCGAACACCGTGCTGCTGGACGCCGAGGGCCGGGTCCACCTGGTCGGGCTGGCCCGCGGCGAGATCGCCGCGAGCGAACTGCTGCTGCGCCTGGACGTCGCCGGGCTGCTCGCCGTCCTCGCCGTGCACGCCGGGCCCGAGCGGGCGGTGCGGGCCGCGATCGAGGTGCTCGGCCCCGGCCCGGTCGGCACCGCGCTGCCGCTGCTGCAGCCGATCGCGCTGGCCCGCGACACCCGGGCCGCGCTGACCCGGCACCGGAGCCTGGCCGCCGACCTGCGGGCCGAGGTGCAGCGCCGGATGCCGCAGGCCCCCGCCGAACCCGTCCGGCTGGAGCGGCTGCGCCCGCGCGTGCTGCTCACCGTGGTGGCCGGCATCGCGGCCGGGTACGCGCTGCTGCAGTTCCTGTTCAGCCTCGACACCAACCCGGTCAACCTGGTCACCGGGGCCGACCCGCTGTGGCTGGCCGGCGCGGCGTTCTGGGCCGCGGCCAGCTACCCCGTGGCGACCTTCGCGTTCAGCGGCTTCGTCCCCGAGAAGCTGTCGTTCCGCTCCACGCTGGCCGCCCAGACCGCCGGCTCCTTCGTCAAGGTGGCCTCCCCCGGCGGCGTCGGCGGCCTCGCCCTGAACACCCGCTACCTGCAGTGCGCGGGCATCCCCACCGCGCAGGCGATGTCCAGCATCGGCGTCAGCCAGCTGTTCGGCCTGGTGCTGCACATGCTGCAACTCGCCGTGTTCAGCGCCCTGGTCGGCGTGAACGGCGCCGAGTTCGGCTCCGGCTCCTCGCCGCTGCCCAAGGGCTGGGTGCTGGGCCTGGCCGGCGCGGTCGGCGCCGTCGCCGCGGTGTCGGTCGCCGCCGTGCCGCGGCTGCGGCGGCGCGCCCAGACCCTGCTGCGGCCGCTGCGCGCCGAGGTGCTGCCGCGGCTGCTCGACCTGGCCCAGCACCCCGGCAAGCTGGCCGGCGGGGTGGCCGGGCAGCTGATGGTGTCGATGTGCTTCGTGCTGTGCCTGTACTGCTGCACCCGCGCGGTCGGCCAGTACCCGGGCTTCAACGCCGTCGCGGTGGGCTTCCTGGCCGGCAACGCGGCGGGCAACGTGGTGCCCACCCCCGGCGGCGTGGGCGGCGTCGAGGGCCTGATGTCGTTCATGCTGGCGACCACCGGCCACATCGACAACGCGGGCGCGCTGGCCGCCGTCATGCTGTTCCGGATCCTCACCTTCATGCTCCCGGTGCTGCCCGGCTGGGCCGCCTTCGCCTGGCTGCAGCGCCGCCGGGCGATCTGACCCGGCGGGCCGGGAGGCCCGTCCGACTACTCCCGGTGGTCCTCGTCCTCCAGCCCGACCTCCCGGACCTGTTCCACCGCGTCGCCCTCGTCCACGGGCGCCGCGCCCTGCTCGCGCTGCTGCCGCAACACCTCCAGGTCGTCCACCTCCGGCTCGACCGCCGCCCGGTCCTGGTCGGCGGCCTCCAGCACGGTCGGGGACTGCTCGTCCAGCTCGTCCTCGGGGTACTCCGGGTTCTCCGCATTGGCACGCATACCGCCAGTATCCGACCGAACCCCGGCGAAGCCGAAGCTTTCCGGCGGCGGGTCTCCCCATCTCCCCATCTCCCCGGATCCGGGCGGCGGGCCGCGGGCCGCGGGCCGCGCTCAGGACGCGGCGGGGGCCCGGCGGTTGGCGGCGGGGACGACCAGCGGGGTGCCGGTCTCCGGGTCCGGGATGACCCGGCAGGGCAGCCGGAACACCTCCTCGACCAGCTCGGCGGTCACCACCTCGCCGGGCGGACCGGCCGCGACCAGCTTCCCGTCCCGCAGCGCGACCAGGTGGGTGGCGTAGCGGGCGGCCTGGTTGAGGTCGTGCAGGACGGCGACCAGGGTGCGGCCCTGCTCCCGGTGCAGCCGGGCGCACAGGTCGAGGACCTCGACCTGGTGCGCGATGTCCAGGTAGGTGGTGGGCTCGTCGAGCAGCAGCAGCGGGGTCTGCTGGGCCAGCGCCATGGCGATCCAGACCCGCTGGCGCTGCCCGCCGGAGAGCTCGTCCACCGGGCGGTCGGCGAGCCCGGCGACCCCGGTGTCGGCCATCGCCCCGGCCACCACCCGCTCGTCCTCGGTCGACCACTGGCGCAGCACGCCCTGGTGCGGGTAGCGGCCGCGGGAGACCAGCTCGGCGACGGTGATGCCGTCCGGCGCGATCGACGACTGCGGCAGCAGGCCCAGCGTCCGGGCGACCTGCTTGGCGGGCAGCGTGGCGATCGACCGCCCGTCCAGCAGCACCTGCCCGGCGACCGGCTTGAGGGTGCGCGACAGCGCGCGCAGCAGGGTGGACTTGCCGCAGGCGTTCGGGCCGACCACCACGGTGAAGGAGTGGTCGGGGACGTCGACGGTCAGGCCCTCGGCGATGGTGCGCCGGTCGTAGGCGAGGGTCAGGTCGCGGCCGGCCAGGCGCGGCTCGGGCTGGGCCATCGGGGGCTCCGTTCGGGACGACGGGGTGGACGGGACGTGCGGGGCCGGGCCGTTCACAGGCGGCCGGCCCGGCGCTGGGTGGCCAGCAGCCAGACCAGGTAGCCGCCGCCGAGCACGCCGGTGACCACGCCGACCGGCAACTGGCGCTCGCCGAACAGGTGTTGCGCGGCGAAGTCGGCGGTGACCAGCAGCGCGGCGCCGGTGCACATGGACGCGGCCAGGTTCGGGCCCGGCGCGCGGGTGATCCGGCGGGCCAGCTGCGGGGCGGTCAGGGCCAGGAAGTTGACCGGCCCGGCGGCCGCCGCGGCCAGCGAGGCGAGCAGCACGGCGGCGCCCAGCAGCGCCACCCGCAGCCGCTCGGGCCGCACGCCCAGCCCGCTCGCCGCGTCGTCGCCCAGCTCCAGGGCGCGCAGCGCGGGGCCGCAGACCAGCAGCACCAGCGGGACGAGCACGGCCAGCGCGACCAGCAGCGGGCGGGCCTGCTCCCAGCCGCGGCCGTCCAGGCTGCCGGTCAGCCAGAGCACCGCCCGGGCGGCGTCCATCAGTTGGGTGCGGGTCAGCAGGTAGCCGTTGACGCCGGTGAGGATCGCCGCCGTCCCGATGCCGACCAGCACCAGCCGGGCGCCCTGCACCCCGCCGCGCCAGGCCAGCGCGTAGATCAGCACGCCGGTGGCCAGGCCGCCCGCGACCGCACCGCCCGCCAGCGCGGCACTGGACCCGCCGGCGACCACGACCAGCAGCGCGCCGGTGGCCGCGCCCTGGGTGAACCCGAGGATGTCCGGGCTGCCCAGCGGGTTGCGCACCAGCGTCTGGAACAGCGCCCCCGCGAGCGCCAGGGCCGCGCCGACCAGCAGCGCGGTGGCGGCCCTGGGCAGCCGCAACTGGTTGACGACGAAGTCCTCGGCGGCGTTCCCGCCGCCGAACAGCGTGCGCACCACCTCGCCGGGCGCGATCGGGTAGTCCCCGCGCCCGAGCGCCAGCACCCCGACCCCCAGCGCCACCAGCACCGCCACCGCGCAGACCGCCAGCGCCCGCGGCCGGTAGCGCACCGAGAACCGGGCCACCCTCAGAGTCTTCATGCGCGGGCCTTTCCCCGTCGTGCGAAGTACAGGAAGAACGGGCCGCCGAGGACGGCCGTGACGATGCCGACCTGGAGTTCGCCGGGGCGGCCCAGGACGCGGCCCAGGACGTCCGCGCCGAGCAGCAGGACGGGGGCCAGGACGGCGCAGTACGGGAGCAGCCAGCGCAGGTCGGGCCCGGTGAGGGCGCGGACCAGGTGCGGGACCATCAGGCCGACGAAGACGATCGGGCCGCAGGCGGCGGTGGCCGCCCCGCACAGCAGGGTGACGGCGGCGATCGCGGCGGCCCGCACCGCGGCGGGCCTGGCGCCCAGCGCCCGGGCCGCGTCGTCGCCGAGCGCGAGCGCGTTGAGCGGGCGGGCCAGGCCGAGCGCGAGCAGCGCGCCCGCGGCGACGAACGGCAGGATGCCGAGCACGGTGGAGGTCTGCGCACCGGCCAGCGAGCCGACCGTCCAGAACCGCATCCTGTCGAGCGAGGCGGTGTCCAGCAGCATCACGGCGCTGACGTACGAGTAGAGGGTGGCGTTGAGCGCGGCGCCGGCCAGGGCGAGCCGGGCGGGGGTGGCGCCGCGTCCGCCGCCGACGGCGTACACCAGGACGGAGACCAGGGCGGCGCCGGCCAGCGCCCACCAGACGTAGCCGGTGAAGGAGGTGACGCCGAGCAGGGCGGCGGCGGTGGCGACGGCGGCGGAGGCGCCCGCGTTGATGCCGAGCAGGCCGGGGTCGGCGAGCGGGTTGCGGGTGAGCGCCTGCATGACGCCGCCGGCCAGGCCGAGCGCGGTGCCGGCCAGCAGGCCGAGCAGGGTGCGGGGCAGCCGCATCTCGTGGACGACGGTGTAGCCGGGGGCGTCCGGGTCGAGGAGTCCGTGCCAGACCTCGGCGGGGCCGAGCTGCTTGGCGCCGAGGCCGAGGCTGAGCACCAGGACGGCGAGCAGCACGAGCAGCCCGGCGGCCAGGCCGAGCGCGCGGGGCGAGCCGCGGCGGGCGGGGGCGGCGCCGGGTATCGGGAGGGAGCCGGTGGTGCTCAAGGGTGCTCCGGATCGGTCGGGGGACGGGTCGGGGGCCCCGGGGGGCTCCCCGTACCGCAACTTAGGTTAGGTTAACCTGCGTAACCCCGGCGGCTGCCGCCGGGTACCGCACCCCGGCGCCCCGTCGGCGTGCGGCTGCTCCCTGCCCCGAAGCGCCCGAACCGAGGTACCGCCATGCCGACTTCCCCCCGCCTGACCCGCCGCGGCCTGCTCGCCGCGGGCGGGGCCACCGCCCTCGGCGCGGTGCTCGCCGCCTGCGGCTCCTCCGGCGGCAAGGAGGCCGCGGGCGACAGCGGTTCGGCCGGCGGCGGCCCGTGGACCTTCACCGACGACCGCCCGCAGACCGTCACCGCGAAGAGCACCCCGTCCCGGGTGGTGGCCTTCACCGGCGCCGCCGCCGCGCTCGCCGACTTCGGCCTGGACAAGCAGCTGGTCGGCGTCTTCGGCGAGACCAAGGGCGCCGACGGCAAGGCCGACCCGCAGGCCGGCAGCCTGGACGTGGACAAGGTCGAGATCATCGGCAACGCCTGGGGCGAGTTCTCGATCGAGAAGTACGCGGCGCTGCGCCCCGAACTGCTGGTGACCCACATGTACGACCCGGGCGCGTACTGGTACGTGCCGGACGAGTCCAAGGACAAGATCCTCCAGCTCGCCCCGCAGGCGCTGGTCTCCACCGGCCGGGTCACCATCACCCAGCCGATCGAGCACTACGCCAAGCTCGCCGAGTCGCTGGGCGCGGACCTGAAGGCGCAGCAGGTCCTCGACGCCAAGGCCCGGTTCGAGAAGGCGTCCGAGGAACTGCGGCAGGCCGTCAAGGCGGCCGGCGGCGTCAAGGTGATGGCCTGCTCCGGCAGCGCCGACCTGTTCTACGTCTCCAACCCGAAGATCTCCTGCGACCTGATCTACTTCGCCGAACTGGGCGTGGAGTTCATCCAGCCGGAGAAGACCGACGGCGGCGACTACTACGAGGGCCTGAGCTGGGAGAACGCCGGCAAGTACCCGGCCGACCTGCTGCTGCTCGACCAGCGCTCCACCGCCCTGCAGCCCAAGGACCTGGCCGCCAAGCCCGCCTGGGGCCAACTGCCCGCCGTCAAGGCCGGGCAGATCACCCCGTGGGACGCGGTGCCGCGCTTCTCCTACGCCGGGTTCGCCCCGCTGATCGAGCGGCTGACCGCCGCGATCCAGAAGTCCCGCAAGCTGAGCTGAAGGACCGTCAGATGACCGGACAGGCCCAGGAGTACGACTTCTTCCCCGCGCACGTGGTGCGCACCCGCCGGCTCGGCCCGACCATGCTGCGGGTCACCTTCGGCGGTGGAGCGCTGCGCTCCTTCGCCGGCGGCGGGCGCGACCAGTCCTTCTCGCTCTTCCTGCCGCAGCCCGGCCAGGACGAGCCGGACCTCCCGTACGCGGAGGGCGAGAACTGGTTCGCCGCCTGGCGGGCGATCCCGGCGGACCGACGGGCCGTGATGCGCTCGTACACCGTCCGCGCGCAGCGGGCCGAACCGCCGGAGCTGGACGTCGACTTCGCGCTGCACGGCGTCGGAACGGACGGCCACGCGCCTCCCGGCCCCGACGGCCACCCGCCCGCCGGTCCGGCCGCAGGCGCGCCCGCCGGTCCGCCCGCCGGTCCGGCCGCCGCCTGGGCCGCCGCGGCCCGGCCCGGCGCCCGGGTGGTGCTGCTCGGCCCGGCCGTCGCCGACAACCGCTCCGTGGCCTTCCGGCCGCCCGCGGACACCGGTTTCGTGCTGCTGCTGGCCGACGAGACCGCGCTGCCCGCGGCCGGCGGCATCCTGGACTGGCTGCCGGCCGGCACCCGCGCGCTGGTCTGGATCGAGGTGCCGGACGCCGCCGACATCCAGGACCTGCCCGCCCCCGCGGGCGTCGACCTCACCTGGCTGGTGCGCGCGCCCGGCACGCCCTCCGGCCTGCTGCCGGCCCTGCGCGCGGCCGAACTGCCCGAAGGCGCCCCGTACGCCTGGATCGCCGGCGAGTCCGGCACCGTCAAGGAGCTGCGCCGCCACCTGGTGCGCGAACGCGGCGTCGACCGGCGGGCGGTGGCCTTCTCCGGCTACTGGCGGCGCGGCGCCTCCGAGGACCGGCTGCGCGAGGAGGCGTACGCCCGGCCGTCCTGACGCCCCTCCCTCCCTTCCTCCTTCCGCAGGCCCGCCCCTCGCCGGGGCGGGCCTGCGGCGTTCCCGCCACAGCGCCTTAATGCCCCATCAATGCTCTTGCAAGAGAGTTGCAATAAGGTGGCACTCGCAACTGACCCTCCGTCCGACCGAGAAGGGCTGCTCAGCCATGGGTGCCTACACGCTGCCTGACCTCCCGTACGACTACTCCGCCCTCGAGCGCGCGATGTCCGCCGAGATCCTCGAACTGCACCACTCCAAGCACCACCTGGCGTACGTCAACGGCGCCAACTCGACGCTCGACCAGCTCGCCGAGGCCCGCGACAAGGAGCAGTTCGGCTCGCTGGTCGGCCTGCAGAAGACCCTGGCCTTCCACCTCTCCGGCCACGTGCTGCACTCGCTGTTCTGGGAGAACCTCTCCCCCGACGGCGGCGACCGCCCCGAGGGCGCCCTCGCCGACGCCATCACCGAGCACCTCGGCGGCTTCGACGCCTTCAAGCAGCAGCTCACCGCCGCCACCGTCGGCGTCCAGGGCTCCGGCTGGGGCATCCTCTCCTGGGAGCCGCTCGGCAAGCGCCTGATCGTCGAGCAGGTCTACGACCACCACGGCAACGTCGGCCAGGGCACCGTCCCGCTGCTCGCCTTCGACGCCTGGGAGCACGCCTACTACCTGCAGTACCGCAACGTCCGCCCCGACTACGTCACCCGCCTCTGGGACGTCGTCAACTGGCAGGACGTCAGCGCCCGCTACGCCGCCACCCAGGCCTGACCCGCCCCGGCGGGGGCCCGGCGCCCCCGCCACCCGGCCGCGCCCCGCCCTCCCCCGGCGCCCCACGACCCGGCCGCACCCACTCCCCCTCCCCGCGCCCGCACTCCCTCCCCAGCCCTTCCGCCCTCCCGACACCCCCGCCACCCAGCCGCACTCACCCCCCCTCCCCCGCCGTGCCCTAGCGTGGGATCCATGAACGGGGAACGGGACGACGCGACGCGGGAGTTCGAGAGCCACCGGGCGCGGCTGTTCGCGCTGGCCTACCGGATGCTCGGCTCGGCCGCCGAGGCCGAGGACACCGTGCAGGACGCCTACCTGCGCTGGCACGGCGCCGCCCCCGGGCAGGTCGCGGCGCCCGGGCCGTGGCTCAACAAGGTGGTCGCCAACCTCTGCCTGAACCGGCTCACCTCGGCCCGGGCCCGCCGCGAGGAGTACCCGGGCACCTGGCTGCCGGAGCCGGTGGCCACCGGGGCGCTCGGCCCGATGGAGCGGGCCGAGCAGCGCGAGGCCGTCTCCTTCGCCGTCCTCACCATGATGGAGCGCCTCTCCCCGCCCGAACGCGCCGCCGTCGTCCTGCGCGACGCCTTCGCCTACAGCCATTGGGAGATCGCCGGCGTCCTGGACTGCACCGAGGCCGCCGCCCGCCAGCTCTACCACCGCGGCCGCAAGCACCTCTCCGACGGCGCCCCGCCGCCCGGCGGCGTCGACGCCGAGCAGAACGCCGCCCTGCTCGGCCGCTTCCTGCGGGCCGCCTCGGACGGCGCCCTCGACCAGCTCGAACAGCTCCTCACCGAACAGGTCGTGGTCTGGGCGGACGGCGGCGGCAAGGTCCGCGCCGCGCTCCGGCCGGTGCACGGCCGCACCAACACCGCCCGCTTCCTGGCCGGTCTGTTCGAACGGTTCACCACCGGCGTCCGGTTCGAGGTCGCCGAGGCCAACGGCACCCCCGTCCTGCTCGGCTGGGAGGGCGACGCGCTCACCTCGCTCGGCCAGGTAGAGGCCGGCCCCGACGGCGTCACCGCCATCCGGATCCTGCGCAACCCGGACAAACTCGCCCACTACGCGGACCGGCACCGCGCGCTGTCACAGAACGGCTGACCGTCCGGTTCCTTCCGGGGAGAGCACCCGCCCCCCGCCCGGAAGGAACCGGACCATGACCGACCGCCCCGACCTCCCCCTGCTGGTGACCGGCGCCACCGGCGTCCTCGGCCGCGAGGTGCTGCGGCACGCCCGCGCCACCGGCCGCCCGGTCCGCGCCCTCACCCGACGCACCGCCCCGCCCGCCGACGCCGACACCCACTGGTGCACCGGCGACCTCACCGCCGGCACCGGGCTCGACCCGGCGTTCACCGGCACCGACGCGGTGATCCACTGCGCCAGCGACCCGCGGCACCCGAAGAGCGACCTGCCCGCCTTCCGCCACCTGCTGGAGGCCGCCCGCCGGGCCGGCGTCCGGCACGTCGTCAACATCTCGATCGTCGGCGTCGACCGGATCCCGCTGGCCTACTACCGGATCAAGCGGCAGGGCGAGGAACTGCTCGCCGCGTCCGGCCTCGGCTGGACCAACCTGCGCGCCACCCAGTTCCCGCAACTGCTGGACGGCATGCTCCGCCCGCTCGGCCGGCTGCCCGTCCTGCCGATGCCCTCCCGCACCCCCGTGCAGCCCGTCGACCCCGCCGAGGTCGCCGCCCGCCTGGTCGCGCTCGCCCTCGGCGACCCGGTCGGCCACGCCCCCGACCTGGCCGGACCCGAGACCCGCCCGGCCACCGACCTCGCCGCCGCCTGGCTCCGCGCCCGCGGCAGCCGCCGCCCCGTCCTGCCCGTCCACCTGCCCGGCCGCGCCGGCCGCCTGCTGCGCGAGGGCGCCCTCACCTCCCCCGGCCACGCCGACGGCACACGCACCTGGGACGACTACCTGGCCGCCCGGCACTGAACCGGAGGCCCGGGGAGCGGCGGGCCGCCGCCCACCGCTCCCCGGGCCCGCCCGCCCCGCTACCGGCTCACCGGAACGCGGGGGCGGCGGCCCGCGCCCAGTCCGCGTAGCTGCGCGCCGGACGCCCGAGCACCCGCTCCACGTCCGGGCTGACCCGCTGCTCCGCGGGCAGCGGCGAACCGAGGATGTCGAGGGTGCCGTCGAGCACCTCCGCGGGCACGAAGCGCGCCAGGTGCGCGCGGGCCTGCTCCCGGGTCAGCTCGACGAACGCGACCTCCGCACCGACCACCTCGCCCAGCACCGCCGCCTGCTGCCGGGGCGTGATCGCCTCGGGGCCGGTCAGCACGTACACCTGCTCCCGGTGCCCGTCCTCCCGCAGCGCGACGGCCGCCACCGCCGCCAGGTCCGCGGGGTCCACCACCGGCAGCGCCACGTCCGCGAACGGGGCGTGCACGGTGCGCTGCCCGCGGACGCCCTCCGCCCAGGCGTACGTGTTGGACGCGAACCCGCCGGCCTGCAGCACGGTGTACGCCAACCCGCTGTTGCGCAGCGCCGCCTCGAACTCGCGCAGCCGGAAGTGCGAGGCCGCCTCCGGCCGGGTCCCGTTGATCTGCGAGGACAGCATCACCACCCGCTCCACACCCGCCGCCTTCACCTGCTCCAGCAGCTCCGCGGCCGGCGCCCCGGGACCGTTCAGGTCACCGGCCAGCAGCAGGAACAGCGCGTCCGCCCCCTCCAGCGCGGGCAGCAGGCTCGAGAAGTCGGCCAGGTCCGCGGCCAGGTGCACGACCCCCTCCGGGAAACCCCCGTCCGGCACCTGCCGGGAGACCGCGGTGACCTGCTCGCCCGCCGCGACGAGCAGCGAGACCAGCGGACGGCCGACGTTCCCGGTGGCTCCAGTAACAACGATCATGATCGAGCTCCTCGGTTCAGCAGGGCCCAAGTCCCTTGTCCTCACGGCCTCTTCGGCCACGTCCACGACGCTAACACCGGGGGGCTAAAGGTCACCTAGAGGAAACCGACCCCCCACCCCCGACCCCCTCGACCGCCCCTACAGTGGGCACCCGGACCACGACCGACGAGAGGACCCCCGGTGGCCACCCAGCACCACCCCATGACCAACCTCCCACCCGGCAGCCCCGCCGCCGCCCAGGCCTGCCCGATCACCCCGGTGCTCGACCTCGTCTTCAGCCGCTGGACCACCCCCATCCTCTGGACCCTCACCCACCTCGGCCGCCAGCGCTTCGTCGAACTGAGCCGCAACCTCGGCACCGTCAGCGCCAAGGTCCTCACCCAGCGCCTCCGCCAACTCGAACGCGACGGCCTGGTCATCCGCACCCACCACGCCGAAGTCCCGCCCCGCGTCGACTACGAGATCAGCGAACTCGGCCGCACCCTCACCCCCCTCTTCGCCGCCCTCACCGACTGGTCCGAACACCACCTCCCCGCCGTCGAACAGGCCCGCACCACCTTCGACACCACCCACCCCTGACCCGCCCCGCCCCCCACCCCCGGAAACGCCAAGAG
>NZ_JOGH01000094.1:0-31715 GCF_000721345.1 Kitasatospora sp. NRRL B-11411
CGCGGGTGGCGGGGTTGCGGGGGCTGTTCCGGGGGTTGCGGCCGGACCTGGTGCACACGACCTTGTACGAGTCGGACGTGCTGGGGCGGTCGGCGGCGTTCGCGGCGCGGGTGCCGGTGGTGTCGAGCCTGGTGAACTCGGCGTACGGGCCGGAGCACGTGCACGCGCGGGGGTTGAGCCCGTGGAAGGTCCGGGCGGCGCAGGCGGTGGACGCGGTGACGGCGCGGGGGGTGCGGCGCTTCCACGCGTTGACGGAGCACGTGGCGGAGGTGATGGCGGCCCGGTTGCGGGTGGCGCGGCGGCGGATCGACGTGGTGCCGCGGGGGCGGGACCCGCTGCTGCTGGGGCGGGTGACGGCGGAGCGGCGGGCGGCGGTGCGGGGGGCGCTGGGGTTGGCGGAGGAGGTGCCGGTGGTGCTGGCGGCGGCCCGGCAGCAGTACCAGAAGGGCTTGGACGTGCTGGTGTCGGCGTGGCCGCGGGTGCGGGCGGCGCGGCCGGACGCGGTGCTGCTGCTGGCGGGCAGCCGGGGGGCGGAGACGGCGCGGTTGGAGGGGTTGGCGGCGCGAACGGGGGGCGTGCGGTTCCTGGGGCCGCGGGACGACGTGTTCGACCTGATGGCGGCGGTGGAGGTGTGCGCGGTGCCGTCGCGCTGGGAGGGGCTGGGGAGTGCGGCGCTGGAGGCGATGGGGGTGGGGGTGCCGCTGGTGTGCGCGGACGTGCCGGCGCTGCGGGAGACGGTGGGCGGCGGGGAGGAGTGCGCGCTGCTGGTGCCGCCGCAGCGGCCGGAGGCGTTGGCGGGGGCGCTGGTGCGGGCGCTGGAGGGGCGCGGGGAGGCGCTGGTGCGGGCGGAGGCGGCGCGGGCGCGCTTCCTGGCCGGGTACACGCTGGAGCGGGTGTCGGCGCGGATGGTGGAGTTCTACGGGCGCGCACTGTCCTGATGGCGGGCGGGCACCGGCTTGACGGCGGGCGCGCACTGTCCTGACGCCGGGCGGGCGGTTCGGTCACCGGGCGGCCCTCCGGCCCGTCGGTCCGTCCCGTGCGGGCTTTTGATGACGGTTCGTCAGTTCGGGTACGGGCGTCCGGATTCGGCCCAACGGCAGGTGTCAGTATGGCCAAAGTGCTTGCGCCGCAGGTCCGGGGCGGGAAGCATCGGGCGCAGGGGAGGGCCGTGGGGGCGGCCTCGTTCGTTTCGACTTTTTCTTTCCGCCGCAGCCGGGGGCGCGTACGGGGCCGGGGTCCGGTGCCGTTCCCGGGGGATCCGAGGTCCGGGGTGGCCGGGCCGGCCGTACCGATGCGCGCCGCCCATGGGGCGGGTGCGGCCGTGGGCGCGTGGGCACCGTGACGAGGCGAGGGGAACCAACCGGTGGAACCGGCAAATCTGTTCACCGTTCTGCGGCGGTACTGGCGGCTGCTGGCGGCCTGCACGGCGGCCGCGCTGGTCGTGGGGTACCTGCTGACGCCGGCCGGTGACGCCGTGGACAACGGCAAGTGGCAGTGCAAGGTGGCGATCACGCCGGTGGCGGGCGCGGCGGACACCGTGCGGGCCGACCAGGTGCTGTCGTACGCGCAGGGTTCGGCGGTGACCACGGCGGCGGCGCAGAAGCTGCACCTGACGGACGTGGCGGGGCTGACGGCGCGCCGGACGGTGGCGGCGGAGTCCACCCAGATGCTGCTGTTCACCACCACCGGCCCGACCCAGCAGTCCTGCGCGGACCTGGCGGCGGCGCTGTCGGAGGCGACGATCACCGGCTACGCCCAGGAGTCACGCAAGAGCGCCGACGAATCGATCAAGCGGCTGCGCACCCAGGCGGACGCCCAGCAGTCGCAGCTGGACGACCTGCAGAAGTCGTTCAGCAAGGCCAACGCGAGCGATCAGGCCAAGCTGCAGCCGCAGCTGTCGACGGCGACGGCGGCGCTGACCAAGACCCTCGGGGCCATCGCCGACCTGCAGAACTACAGCCAGACCGACGCGATCCAGCAGTGGGGTTCGATCGACACCAAGGAGCTCGGCGGCAGCCTGCTGACCTCGCCGACCCGCGGGGTGCGGCTGGCGCTGGCGGTGGTGCTGGGCCTGGCGCTGGGCGTGGTGGCGGCGCTGATGCTGTCCCGGATGGACACCCGGCTGCGCACCCGGGACGGCGTCGAGGAGGCGTTCAACCTGCCGGTGGTCGGCGAGATCCCGGGCCTGTCGCGGCGGCTGCGGCGGCTGCGCGAGCCGCTGGTGACGGCCCGGCCGGCGGACCCGGCGACCGAGGCGTTCCGTTCGCTGCGCTCGACGCTGCTGCTGACCGGCCCGGAGGCGCTGTCCGCGCAGTTCGGGCAGGGCGGCCTGGACCAGGACGAGCGGCGGGTGCGGCGGGCGGTGGAGCCGGCGCCGGTGGTGCTGGTGATGTCGGGGCGTTCGGGCGACGGGCGGACCACCACGGTGGCGAACCTGGCGGCGGCGCTGGGCGAGACGGGCCGTCAGGTGCTGGTGCTGGACTGCGACTTCCGGCAGCCGGAGCTGAACGCGCACTTCGGGCTGGACGAGGGCCCGGGCATGGCGGAGCTGCTGTCGGGGGAGCAGCCGGCCTCGCTGGTGGAGCTGATCCGGCCGACCCGGGTGCCGAACGTGGCGCTGATCGCGGGCGGCCACGCCACCGCGTACCCGGCGGCGCTGGTGCTGCGCGCCGCGGAGGTGCTGGCGCTGGCCCGGCGGCACGCGGACGTGGTGCTGATCGACTCCTCGCCGCTGCTGAACGCCAACGACGCGTACGACCTGGTGCGGCACGCGGACGCGGTGCTGGTGACGGTGATGGCGGGCAACGTCCGCCCCGAGGAGGCGGACCGGGTGTCCGAGCTGCTGGCCCGCACCGGAGTGCCGGTGGCGGGGGTGGCGCTGCTGGGCGCGGAGGTCGCCACCGGGCGGCGCAACCGTTCGCCGCGGCTGCGGCCGGGGCGGCCGGGCGGGCGGGCGCCGCTGCCTCCGGCGCCGGAGCGGGCGGAGCTGCCGCGTCCGGCGGCGGCCGGGCCGTCCCGGCCGCAGCCGCGGCGGGCCGAGCCGGGCCGGGCCGAGCACCAGCGGGCGGCGGACACCCGGCGGCGCGAGCCGGTGTACGGCGAGGGCGAGCGGGGCGAGGACGCCGACCGGCGGGACCGGGCGGCGAGTTGGGGCCGCCGGCCGGCCGAGCTGCCGCCGGAGGAGCCGGTGGAGACCACGCTGCAGCTGCGACTGGGCGAGGAGCGGTGACCGGGGGGCGGGCGCGGGTGCTCTGGCTGGCCAAGGGGCTGGGCCGAGGCGGCGCGGAGCAGTTGCTGCTGAACTGTGTGCGGCACGCGGACCGGGAGCGGTACGCCGTCGAGGTGGCGTACGTGCTGCCGCACAAGGACGCGCTGGTGCCGGACCTGGCGGCGGCGGGCGTGCCGGTGCACTGCCTGGGCGGTGCGCCGGGGCGGCGCTGGCCGCTGCGGCTGCGGCGGCTGCTGGCCGAGCGGCGCTACGACCTGGTGCACACCCACATGCCGGTGCCGGCGGTGGCGGCCCGGCTGCTGGCGGGGCGGCCCCGACCGCGGCTGGTGCACACCGAGCACAACCTGTGGGAGCGCTACCGGCTGCCGACCCGCTGGGCGAACGCGCTCACCTACGGGCGCAACGACGCGGTGATCGCGGTGTCGCACGCGGTGGCGGCGGGGGTCGGGCGGCGGCGGGCGGGCGAGTGGCTGTCGGTGGTGCACCACGGGCCGGACCTGGGCGGCGCGCCGTCCGGCCCGGCGGCGCGGCGCGCGGCGCGGGCCGAACTCGGGCTGCCGGAGGACGCGTTGGTGGTCGGCACGGTCGGCAACCTGACCGCGAAGAAGGACCAGGCGACGCTGCTGGCGGCGTTCGCGCTGCTGCGCGAGCGGGAGCCGGACGCCCGGCTGGTGCTGGTCGGGTCGGGACCGCTGGAGGCCGAGTTGAAGGCCCGGGCGGGCGGCGGCGTGCTGTTCGCGGGCATGCGCGCGGACGTCCCGGCGCTGCTGCCGGGCTGGGACGTGTTCTGCCTGAGCTCCCGTCAGGAGGGCCTGCCGGTGGCGCTGATGGAGGCGATGGCCTCGGGCCTGCCGTCGGTGGTGACGGCGGTCGGCGGCGTGCCGGAGATCCTGGACGACGGCGTGCAGGGCCGGCTGGTGCCGCCGGGCGATCCGGCCCGGCTGGCGGCGGCACTGGGCGAGTTGGCCGATCCGGCGCTGCGCGGGCGGATGGGCGCGGCGGCCCGCGAGCGGTCGGCGTCCTTCGACGTGGCGGGCGCGCAGCGGGCGGTCGAGCGGGTGTACGCGCGGGTCCTGGCGAACTGAACCGACGGGTGGGGCGGAGCACGACGTGGGTGGTGGACTGACGTACCGCGGGCTGGAGCCGGCGGACGTTCCGGCGGTGCTGGAGCTGTTGACGGCTTCGCTGGCGGGCGGCCCGACCGGGCGGCGCAGCGCGGAGTTCTTCGACTGGAAGCACCGGGAGAACCCGTTCGGGTCGAGCCCGGGCCTGGTCGCGGTGGCGGACGGCGGGCGGGTGGTGGGGGTGCGGCTGTTCCTGCGCTGGTGCTGGCGCGGGGCGGGCGGCCGGGAGGTGCGGGCGGTGCGGCCGGTGGACACCGCGACGCACCCGGACTTCCGGGGCCGCGGGATCTTCCGCCGGCTGACCACCGAGCTGCTCGAACAGGTGCGCGGCGAGGCCGAGTTGGTGTTCAACACGCCGAACGGCAGCAGCCTGCCCGGCTACCTGGGGATGGGCTGGCGGGAGCTGGGCCGCGTCCCGGTGACGCTGCGGGTGGCCCGGCCGGTGTCGTTCGCCCGGGGCGCCCGCTCGGCGCTGGCCCGCCGCCCCGGCCCCTCGGGGCCGCCGCGCTGCGAACTGCCCGCCGCCGCCGGATGGTTGGCCTCCCCCGGCGCCCGGACGGCCTCGCAGCTGGCCGAGCTGCTCGCCGAGCGCGAGCGGGCGGACGCCGCCGACCCGCGGCTGCACACCGTGCGCACCCCGCAGTACCTGGCCTGGCGGTACGGGGCGGCGCCGGGCCTGGACTACCGGGTGGCGACGGTGGAGCGGGGCGGCGAGCTGGTCGGGGTGGCGTTCGGGCGGCCCCGGCGGCGCGGCCCGCTGGCCGAGTTCACGCTGGCCGAGCTGATCGTCCGCCCGGGCGACCGGGCCGCCGCCGCCCGGCTGCTGCGCACCGCCGCGGCCGCCGGCTGCGACCACGCCGCCACCCACCTGTCCCCCGGCACCGAGGCCGCCGCGGCCGCACTGCGGGCGGGCTGCGTGCGGGCGCCGCGCACCGGGATGGTGCTGGCCGCCCGCACCCCGACCGGCCCGCTGCCCGCCGAACGGTCGCTGGCCGACTGGCGGTTCAGCCTCGGCGACCTGGAGGTCTTCTGATGGCGGCGCTGCTCGCCGCCCGCCGCCCGCGCCGCCCCCGCCCGGCGGCGCGGCTGCGCGCGGCACTGCGCCGGGGCGGCCCGTCCGCGCTGGCCTGGGCGGTGGTGCTGGGCTACGTGACGGTGTTCGTGCTGGCGATGGTGCACACCACGTACGACACCTGGGGGGCGCTGCTGGTGGCCCCGGCGCTGATGGCGGTCGGCACGCCGATCCTGGCCCGGGTGGCGGCGGCCAACCCGGAGCGCGGGGTGTTCCGGCTGCTGATGGTGGCGATGGCGGCGAAGCTGGCCTGCGCCTTCCCGCGCTACCTGATGGCGTTCGTGCTGTACGGCGGCGCGGCGGACGCCAAGATGTACGACCGGAAGGGCTCCGAGCTGGCCCGCTACCTGACCACCACCGACTTCTCCGCCGGCCTGCACTACGACCTGGGGATGAAGGTCGCGGGCACCGGCTTCGTGATCATCGTGACCGGCGTGGTCTACGCGGTCACCGGGCCGACCCTGGTCGGCGGCTTCCTGGTGTTCTCCTGGCTGGGCTTCTGGGGGCTGCTGTTCTTCTGGCGGGCGCTGCAGATCGCCTTCCCGGAGGCGGACTCGCGGCGCTACGCGAAGCTGGTGTTCTTCCTGCCCTCGCTGCTGTTCTGGCCGTCCAGCATCGGCAAGGACGCCTGGATGATGTTCTGCCTGGGCCTGACCACGTACGGGGTGGCCCGGCTGCTGGACCGCCGGTTCGGGGCGTTCGCGTGCATCGCGCTGGGCTCGCTGGGCACCGCGATGGTCCGCCCGCACGTGACGGTGCTGGCGGGCGCGGGCCTGAGCGTGGCGTACCTGCTGCGGCAGCGACCGCGGCAGGTGTCGGCGCTGGGGCCGCTGCGCACGGTGCTGACGGCGGCGGTGCTGGCGGCGGGCGTGATGCTGATGCTGCAGCAGGTGTCGACGTTCTTCGGGACCAGCGGCACCGGCGGGGACGCGGTCAACCAGGTGCTGTCGGAGACCTCGCGGCGCACCTCGCAGGGCGACTCGGTGATCAACGCGGCCGCCGCGGACGAGCCGGCGCCCGGGTTCAGCCTCAATCCGGTGAAGCTGCCGGTGTCGGTGGTGAGCGTGCTGTTCCGGCCGTTCCCGTTCGAGGCGTCGAACGTGCAGAACCTGATCCAGTCGGTGGAGTGCTTCGCGCTGCTGGTGATGTTCGTCCGGGCCTGGCCGCAGCTGGCCCGGGTGCCCAGGCTGTTCGTCCAGCGCTCGTACGTGGCCTTCGCGGTGGTGTACACGCTGCTGTTCTGCTGGGCGTTCTCGACCATCAACAACATGGGCATCCTGTCCCGCGAACGGGTGCAGGTGCTGCCGCTGGCCCTGGTGCTGCTGGCGGTGCCCCGGCCGGCCACCGACCGCCCGGTGCGGCGACGGCGACGACCCGGCCCGGCCCGACCCGGCCCGCGGGGCACCGCCCGGCCCGGCCCCGAACCTCCGGCCGCCGTCGGCGCACCGGATCCGTCCCGAACCCAGGAGGGCTCGACCTCTTGACATCCTCCCCGCCCGGAGGGGTGGGGGTTCCCCTCAGCCTCGCGGCTGAGCCGCCGCGCGTGGGCGCGGCGGTGGGACGACTTCCTGCTTCATCGACGACTGCCCGCCCGGAGTGCTCCGTTGAGGTCTTACACCGTCTCCACAGGCTGCTGCCGCCAGCCCGGCGGCCAGGATGTTGCGGGCCGCGTTCACGTCCCGGTCGTGGACCGCACCGCAGTCGCACGTCCACTCGCGGACGTTCAGCGGCATCGCGTTGCGGACGGTCCCGCAGGCCGAGCACAGCTTGGAGCTGGGGAACCACCGGTCGACGGTGATCAGCTCGCGGCCGTACCACTGGGCCTTGTACTCCAGCATGGACCGCAGCTCGGTCCACGAGGCGTCCGAGATCGCCCGGGCGAGGCTGTGGTTCCCCAGCATGTTGCGGACCGTCAGGTCCTCGATCACGACCGCTTGGTTCTCACGGACGAGTCGAGTGGTGAGCTTGTGCAGGAAGTCACGCCTGCGGTCGGCGATCCGGGCGTGCACCCGGGCGACCTTGAGACGGGCCTTGTCCCGGTTGCGGGAGCCCTTGGCCTTGCGCGACAGTTCCCGCTGGGCCTTGGCCAGCGCGAGCCGGTCGGCGCGCTCGAACTTCGGGTTGGCGACCTTCTCGCCGGTGGAGAGCGTCACCAAGCTGGTGATCCCCGCGTCGACACCGACGGCCGCGTTGACCGGGTCGGGCATCGTGGGCCGGTCCTCGCACAGCACCGAGACGAACCACCGGCCTGCCGCGTCCTGCGACACGGTCACCGTGGACGGAACCGCACCCTCCGGAAGCGGACGGGACCACACGATGTCCAGCGGCTCCGCCATCTTCGCCAGCGTCAGAGCGCCGTTCCGGAACCGGAACGCGGACGACGTGTACTCGGCGGAGCGGCGGGACTTCCGCTTCGACTTGAACGTCGGGTACTTCGCCCGCTTCGCGAAGAAGTTGGTGAACGCCCCCTGCAAGTGCCGGAGGGTCTGCTGCAACGGGACGGACGACACCTCGGAGAGGTAGGCCAGCTCCTCGGTCTTCTTCCACGCCGTCAGCATCGCGGAGGTGGTGTTGTAGTTGATCCGCTCCTGACGGAGGCTCCACGCCTCGGTCCGGGCCTGCAACGCCATGTTGTAGACCTTCCGCACGCACCCGAAGGTGCGCGACAGCTCAGCCGCCTGCGCATCCGTCGGGTGGAAGCGGTACTTGAAAGCCCGCTTCACGTGGTTCGTGGCCATGCTCACAACCTAGTGGGACCACCTGTACAGACCAGACCTCCCGGTCAGAGCACTGCGGTCCGCCTTGCGGCGAAACACAGCCCGTTGCCCTGCTCCGCAGGAGATCCGTTTCCTCCCCCGGCTGAAGCCAGGGGTATCCACGGAGGTATCCGATGACGACCGATCAGAACCGCCCCGCCGCCCTCGGCGGCCCGCCCGCCTTCCCCGACGGCCTGCCGCTGACCCGGGTCCGGGTGCCCGACCGGGAGGGGCTGCTCGGGCGGCTCGGCGCGGTGCTCGACTCCGGGATGCTCACCAACGGCCCGCTGGTGCGCGAACTCGAGGAGCGGGCGGCCGAGTTGATGGAGGTGCCGCACGTGGTGGCGGTGTCCAACTGCACGGCGGGCCTGATGCTGGTGCTGCAGGCCGCGGGGGTCGGCGACCGGCGCCCGGTGCTGATGCCGGGCTTCACCTTCTCGGCGACCGCGCACGCCGCGCACTGGGCCGGCGGCACCCCGCTGTTCGCCGAGGCCCGGGAGCGGGACATCACCCTGGACCCGGCCGACGCCGAGGCCCGGCTGAAGGCCGCCGACTCCCCCGCCGCGCTGATGGCCACCCACGTGTACGGGACGCCCTGCCAGGTCGAGGAGCTGCAGCGGGTCGCCGACGCGGCCGGGGTGCCGCTGGTGTACGACGCCGCGCACGGCCTCGGCTCGAAGCGGCGCGGCGTGCCGGTGGGCAACTTCGGCCTGGCCGAGGTGTTCTCGATGAGCCCGACCAAGGTCGCGGTGGCCGGCGAGGGCGGCCTGGTCGCCACCCGGGACGCCGCGCTCGCCCGGACCCTGCGCACCGCCCGCGACTACGGCAACCCCGGCGACTACGACACCCTGTTCCCCGGCCTGAACGCCCGGATGAGCGAGCTGCACGCCGCGGTCGGCCTGACCTGGCTGGCCGACCTGCCCGAGCGGGTCGCCCACCGGGGCGCGCTGGTCGCCGAGTTCGCCCGCGCGGTGGCCGGCGTCCCCGGCCTGCGGCTGGCCCTGCCGGAGGACGGCGACACCTCCACCTTCAAGGACCTGACGCTGATCCTGGACCCGGCCGCCTTCGGCCTGGACAACCGGCAACTGGCCGCGGCGCTGCGGGCCGAGGGCATCGACACCCGCCGCTACTTCTTCCCGCCCGTCAACCGGCAGCGCGCCTACGCCCACCTCGGGCAGGCGGACGACCTGCCGCGCACCGACCGGCTGGCGGCCGCGGTGCTGACCGTCCCGCTGTGGTCCCAGATGGACCCGGCGACCGTCCGGCGGGTCGCCGACGCGGTGGTGCGCATCCAACCCTTCGCGGCCGAGCTGGCGGCGGGGACGGCGCGCGGCTGAGCCCGTCCGATCGAGTCTCGCAAGGCGGTTCGGAGATTAGTCGGATCAGGTGAACTCGGTTGGACCGATGGGAGGTTGGGGCGTCAGGATGGCTGACATGTTCAAGGGATTCCGCAGCTTCCTGCTGCGCGGCAACGTCGTCGACCTCGCGGTCGGCATCGTCATCGGCGCCGCCTTCACCGCCGTCGTCACCGGTTTCGTCTCCGCCTTCCTGACCCCGCTGATCGGCATCGCCGCCGGCGCGGTCGGCGACTTCAGCAAGGAGGCGTTCACCGTCGCCGGGGTCACCTTCCCGTACGGTGCGTTCCTCCAGGCCCTGATCAGCTTCGTGCTGGTCGCCGCGGTGATCTACTTCGCCGTCGTGATGCCGGTCGGCAAGCTGCAGAACCGTTTCAACCCGGTCAAGGACACCCCGGTGACCAAGGCCGACTGCCCCGAGTGCCTCAGCACCGTCCCGGTCGCCGCGACCCGCTGCGCGCACTGCACCACCGAGCTGGCCGGCCGCCCGGGCTTCCCGGCCCAGGCCGCCGCCGCGGCCGCCCGCTGAGCCCCCTCTCGCACCACCCCGCACCATCCCGGCCCGGACGGCACCCGCCGTCCGGGCCGGGCCCGTTCCCGCCCCGGACAGCGCCCCGCGGGCGGCGGTCTGGACCACTGCGGCTTAACGGAACCTTGGCGCAGCCTTTCGGCCGTCCGATCGGAGGGCTTTTGTCCACCCCGGATGAGCGGGTGGGGTACGGACGATGGATCCCGGATGACCGAAACGGGACGTCAGTTCGCCCGGCTGTGTCCGGCATTGCCCGATTTAAGCGAGCGAAGAGTCTGTAAACAGTTGAACTCCAGGCCGTTCCGCTCTCCTCAGCAGGCACGTTGTGGGCTTACGGTATGCCCCATGACCTCGCCCCGCTCCTACGACGGAGTCGGCTACCCCTCTCCGTCCTTCTCCTCCGGCACGCCCATCTACGACAGCCTGGTCGCAGAGCGCGGCATTCCGCAGATCGCACCCATCAACGTGCCCCCGGCCCTCCCGGCCTCCTCCTGGTCCTCCGCCTACGGCAGCGGTTTCGGCACCGGCTTCGACGCCCCCCAGTCGAACCTGCCCGCCCTGCCCCCGGCCCGTCTCGCCCTCGGCCCCGGCCCGAGCAGCACCCCGGCCCCGGCCCCGTACATCCCGGCCCAGCCCGGCTACGCGAACGCCCCGCAGCCCCCGCAGCCCGGCTACGCGAGCGCCCCCCAGGGCTTCGGCCAGCGCCCGGCCGCCCCGTCCTACCAGCAGCCCGGGCAGGCGTACCCGGCCCCGCAGGCCCCCGGCGGCTTCGCCGCGGCCCCGCAGAGCTTCACGCCGACCTTCAACTCCCAGCAGTTCGGCGCCCAACCCGCCCCGCAGCAGCAGTCGTTCGGCGACCAGTCGTTCGGCGGCAACACGCTCCGCCCGGCGGCCGCCCCCCAGCAGTACCCGCAGTACCGGCAGTACCCCCAGGCCGGCTGAGGACCCCTCCCGAGGGGGCGAGGTCACCACGCAACGGAGCGTTTTCTCCCCCACACCCCCGCCCGCGCACACCGCCCGGACGGGACCGCACCACCACGGTTCCCCGTGTCCCGCGCCAAACCCTGTCCGGTCGATCCTGCCGGACAGGGGCCGGGGGCACGGGGAACCGTCGTACCCGCCCGCTCCGGCCGGAGCGGGCCTGGCAGGATGGCCCCATGCCCCGTCTAGCCGCGCTCCACCTGTACCCCGTCAAGTCGATGTACCGGCTCAGCCCGCCGTCCGCCGTGGTGCAGCCCTGGGGCCTGGCCGGGGACCGCCGCTGGATGCTGGTCGACGCCGACGGCACCGCGCTCACCCAGCGCGACGAGCCCTCGATCGGACAGTTCCGCCCCGCCCCGTCCGCCGACGGCACCGCGCTCACCCTGACCGGCCCGGACGGCGACGTCCACACCCTGCCGGTGCCCGCCCTCGCCACCGGCGCCCCCGAGGCCGCCGTCGACGTCTTCGGCACCCGCTTCTCCGCCGCCCTGACCGGCAAGGAGACCACCGCCTGGCTGGCCGGACGGCTGCCGGCCAAGCACGGCGAGGTCCGGCTGGTCCACCTCGACCGCCCGGCCACCAGCCGCCCGATCGACCCGGACTACGCCGCCCCGGACGAGACCGTCTCGATGGCCGACGGCTTCCCGCTGCTGGTCACCACCACCGCCTCGCTCGACGAGCTGAACGCCCGGATCGCCGCCGACCACCCCGACGACCCGCGCAAGGCCGCCGCGCTGCCGATGGAGCGCTTCCGCCCCAACCTGGTGGTCTCCGGCACCGCCCCGTGGGCCGAGGACGGCTGGCGGCGGATCCGGGTCGGCGGCCTGGAGTTCCGGGTGGCCAAGCCCTGCGGCCGCTGCGTGATGACCACCACCGACCAGGAGACCGGCGAGCGGCGCGGCCCCGAGCCGCTGCGCGCGCTGGGCCGGCACCACCGCTTCGGACAGAAGCTGGTGTTCGGCCAGAACCTGGTCCCGGTCCGCCCGCTCGGCGCCGACCCGGCCGTCGAGGTGCTGGGCACCCTGGCCGTCGGCGACCGGGTCGAGGTGCTGGAGGAGGTCCCGGCGCCGCTGCCGGACCGCCGCTGAACCACCGCGCCGCCGCCGCTCCCCGGCATCGTCAGCTCCGTGCACCCGGAACCACCCCCGGCCCCGCTCGTTGAACCGGGCGCCGAAGCCGGACGGCGGTCCGCCGGGTCCGCACCGCGCGCTACGGTGGGGTGATCGCGCGGCGTCCCGACGCAACCGACGTAACCGACGAAGGCGGGGATGACAGATCGTCATGGCTGAGCTCAGGGTCCGGGTCACGCAGGACAGCGCCTCGCGGTGGCGCCGGCGCAGCGGGGAGTACGCCACCCTCCGCGAGGCCCTGGAGGTCGCCGAGCCGGGCGACACCCTGACGATCCGCGCCGGGACGTTCCGCGAGGCCGTGCTGGTCGACAAGCCGGTGACGCTGGTCCCCGAGCAGGGCCCGGGCAGCGTCCGGATCTCCCCGCCGGAGAGCGCGGTGCGCGGCGGCACCGCGCTGACCGTGACCGCCGCGGCCACCGTCAGCGGCCTGGTGGTGGAGGGCTCCGACCGCTCCGCGCCCGCCGTGCTGGTGGCCGGCGCGGACGGCGCGGTGCTGTCCGGCTGCCGGGTGGAGACCTCCTCGGCGGTGGGCGTGGAGCTGGCCGACGGCGCCCGGGCCCGGCTGGTCGACTGCGTGGTGGAGAACCCGTCCGGCCTGGGGGTGCGGCTGCGCGCGCAGTCCCGGGCCGAACTGCTGGACTGCGAGGTCGCCGCGGCCGGGCAGAGCGGTCTGGCGGTGCTGGCCGGCTCCCGGCTGCACGCCGAGCGGGTCAAGGTGCGCCGCACCGGCGGGGCCGGCGTCCTGCTGGCCGACCCGGGGACGCTGGCGGAGCTGATCGGCTGCGAGGTCTCCGAGGTGCGCGGCTCGGGCGTGCAGGCCGAGGCGCAGGCGGTGGGCCGGCTCACCGACTGCACGGTGCACCGGGTCTCCGGCAACGGCCTGAGCCTGGACACCGGCGCCGAGTTGGAGCTGTCCTCCTGCCGGGTGCACGAGGTGCCGGAGAACGCCGCGGACCTGCGCGGCGGCGCCAAGCTGACGCTTCGTCAGGTCACCGTGCACGGCTTCGGCCGGGGCGCGCTCTCGGTCTGGGACGGCGGCACCCGGGTGCTCGCCGAGGGCTGCCGCTTCCACTCCGCGCAGGGCGACTACCCGGCGCTGTGGGTGAGCGACGGCGCCGCCCTGGAGCTCGCCGACTGCGCCCTGGACGACCTGCCCGACGCCCTGTTCGTGCTCGACCAGGGCTCGACGGCCACCGCCCGGGACTGCTCGTTCAGCGCGATCCGCTCCTCCGCGGTCTCGGTCAGCGGCGGCGCCGGCGTCGACCTGTCGGGCTGCCGGATCCAGGGCGCGGGCACCGGCCTGTGGTTCCGCGACCACGGCTCGGGCGGCCTGCTCACCGACTGCGAGATCGCCGACGTCGCCACCGGCGTGATCGTCACCAAGGGCGCCGACCCGGTGCTGCGCGAGTGCACGGTGCGCGGCGCCAGCGAGGCCGGGGTGTACGTGTCGGCGCAGGGCCGCGGCGAGTTCGACACCGTCCGGGTCTCCCAGGGCGGCTTCGGCTTCCACGTGATCGACGGCTGCCGGACGAAGCTGATCCGCTGCCGGGCCGAGCGCAACTCCCGGGCCGGGTTCGAGTTCTCCGAGCCGGGCCCGGTCGCCGAGGGCTGCACCTCGGACGACGCGGCGCCGGCGCCTGCGGTCGTGCCGCCCGTACCCGCCGTGCCCGCCGTGCCCGCGCCGGCCGGGCCGCCGCTGGCCACCCTGGTGCAGACCTCCTCCCCCGCGCTGCCGGCCGCCGCCGTGATCGCCCCGATCCCGGACTGCCGGCCCGCGGACGTGGCGCTGGCCGAGCTCGACTCCCTGGTCGGCCTGGCCACCGTCAAGCAGGAGGTGCGCACCCTGATCGACCTGATCTCGGTCGGCCGGGCCCGCCAGCGGGCCGGGCTCAAGGCCCCCTCGCCGCGCCGCCACCTGGTCTTCACCGGCGCCCCCGGCACCGGCAAGACCACGGTGGCCCGCCTGTACGGCGAGATCCTGGCCTCGCTCGGCGTGCTGCAGCGCGGCCACCTGGTCGAGGTGGCCCGGCTCGACCTGGTCGGCGAGCACATCGGCTCGACCGCGATCCGCACCGCCGCCGCCTTCGACCGGGCCCGCGGCGGCGTGCTGTTCATCGACGAGGCGTACGCGCTCGCCCCCGAGGACGGCGGGCGGGACTTCGGCCGCGAGGCGATCGACACCCTGGTCAAGCTGATGGAGGACCATCGCGACGAGGTGGTGGTCATCGTGGCCGGCTACACCGGCGAGATGGAGCGTTTCCTGGCCGCCAACCCCGGCCTGTCCTCCCGTTTCTCCCGCACCGTCACCTTCCCCGACTACACCGCCGGCGAACTCCTCGACATCGCCCGCGCGCAGGCCGCCGAACACGAGTACCGGCTCGCCGACGCCACCGAGACCGCCCTGCTCACCCACTTCACCGGCATCGACCGCTCCACCGGCTTCGGCAACGGCCGCACCGCCCGCCAGGTCTTCGAGACCATGGTCGAACGCCACGCCTCCCGGGTCGCCCACCTCCCCTCCCCCACCACCGAGGACCTCCAGCTCCTCGTCCCCGCCGACCTCCCCTGACCGTCCCCGGCTCCCCCATGTCCGATCGCCCGCCGGCTCGTTGAGCCCGGTGTGGGAAAGCGACCGCCGTGGCTGGTGCCGGACGACCTGTGGGAGGTGGTCGAGCCGATGCTGCCGGTGCGGCGCCGCCCGGCCACCGGGCGGCCCTCGCTGGGCGACCGGGGCTGCCTGCAGGGGATCCTGTTCGTGCTGCACACCGGCATCCAGTGGGAGTGGCTGCCGCAGGAGCTGGGCTTCGGCTCCGGGATGACCTGCTGGCGGCGGCTGCGGGAGTGGCAGGAGACCGGTGTCTGGGACCGCCTGCAGGGAGTCCTGCTGAGCGAGTTGGACCGCGCGGGCGACCTGGACTGGGCCCGGGTCGGCCGCTGAGCCCCGCCCGGCGGCAGCGGGCCGGGCCCCGGCGGCCGGGGGCGGGCCCGGGAGGTCAGACCAGGCGGCCGCCGCCGTCGACGTGCAGGACGGTGCCGGTGACGTACGGGTTGTCGATGGCGTGCAGGACGGCCTTGACCAGGTCGTCGGGGGTGCCGACCCGGCGGGCCGGGTTGCGGGCGGCGACCGCGGCCAGGAAGGACTCCTTGTCGGCGCCGAGGCCGTCCCAGGAGCCGGTGTCGACGATGCCCGGGGAGATCGCGTTGACCCGGACGGGCGCGATCTCCACGGCGAGGGCCTGCACCAGGAAGGCCAGCGCGCCGTTGGTGGTGGCCATCACGGTGCGGGCGGGGGCGGGGCGCCAGGCGGCGACGCCGGAGAAGAAGGTGAGCGAGCCGTCCGCGGCGATCCGCCCGGCGAGGTGCTTGGCGAGCAGCAGCGGCCCGATCACCTTGGCGTCGAACGCCCGCCGCACGTCGGCGAGTTGCAGCTCGGCGAGCGGCCCGTTGGCGGGCAGCCCGGCGGTGGAGACCAGGTGGTCGAGGCCGCCGAGGCGGCCGAGCTCGGCCGCGAACGCCTCGATGGACGCCTCGTCGGTGAGGTCGACGGGCAGCACGGTGGCCGGGCCGGACAGCTCGCCGGCCGTCCACTCCAGCTTGCGCGGGTCGGGCCCGGCCAGGACCAGTTCGGCGCCGGCGGCGGAGGCCGCGCGGGCGAGGTGCCGGCCGGTGCGGGAGCCGGCGCCGACGACGGCCAGGCGGCGGCCGGACAGGGATGCGGACACGGTGGTCCTCCTCGGTTCTCGGGGCGGCCGGGTCGTGCTCCCGGCCTGCCCACCAGCCTGCTCCGACCTGCGGTGATAGGTCCAAGGCTTGTTTTCGACCGGATCGATAGAATCCGTTCATGGCAACCCTTCGCCAGCTGGAGTACCTGGCCGCCGTGGTCGACACCGGCTCCTTCACCCGCGCCGCCGAGCGGCTGCATGTCACCCAGCCCGCGCTCTCCCACCAAGTCCGGTCCCTGGAGGCCTCGTTGGGCGGCCCGCTGTTGGAACGCCTGCCGCGCGCCGTCCGGCTCACCCCGCTCGGCCGGGCCGTCCTCCCGCACGCCCGGGCCGTCCTCGCCGACGCCGAACGCCTGCACGCGGCGGCCCGCCGGGCGAGCGGCCTGGCCGAGGCCGAACTCGAGGTCGCCACCGTCCACTCGGTGGCCCTCGGCATCCTCCCGCCGGTCCTGCGGGCCTGGCGGGCCCGGCACCCGGGGGTGCGGATCCGGCTGCGCGAGCACCCGCACGCGGAGCTGCTGCGCGCCGCCGCGGCAGCCGGCCGGGCCGACCTCGCGGTCGGGCCGCTCCCGGACGACTGGGACGGCCCCGTACGGGAGTTGGGCGTCGAGGAGTTCGCCCTCGTGCTGCCCCCGGACGACCCGCTGGCCGGCGCCCCGGGCGGCACCCTGCCGCTCGCCGCGCTCGCCGACCGCGACTGGGTGCACTACGCCCCCGGGCACGGCCTGGCCGAAGTCCTGGACGCGGCCTGCGCCCGCGCCGGCTTCACCCCCCGCGCCGCCGTCCGCACCGAGCAGACCTCCGCCGCCCCCGCCCTCGCCGCCGCCGGCCTCGGTCCCACCCTCGCCCCCGCCACCATCCTCCCGGCCGCCCTGGACGCCGCCGTCCTGCGCCCCGACCCCCCGGTCCGCCGCACCCTCGCCGCCTACACCCGCACCCGCCCCGACCGCCTCACCACCGCCTTCACCGACCTCCTCGCCGCCCGTGTCCGGCTCGGGGGCTGACGGCGCCCCGATCCGATAGCTGCGAACTGAATCCTAGCGGCGCTAGACATCCGACCACCCGTCAGCCTAGCATCGTTCCTGTCGCTAGCGCCGCTAACAACGCGGCGGACCGGAGCAGTTCGAGGAAGCAGGGGGAACCACCATGTCCGCACTCACCGCCACCGCCACCACCGCCCGCGCGGTCAGCAGCCGGCTGCGCGTCAACCTCGCCACCGGGTTCACCCTGGTGGTCGCGCTGGGGATCGCCTACGTCGGGGTGAGCTTCCTGGTCGCCCCGGAGAGCACCGCCTCCGGTTTCGGGCTGCCGGTCTGGCCGCGGGGGGACGCGGCGGCGTTCCTGAACGTCAAGGGCGTCCGGGACATCGTCTCCGGGCTCGTCCCGCTGGCCCTGCTGCTGACCGGGCACCGGCGGGCGCTCGGGTGGGCGATGCTCGCGGAGTCGGTCACGCCGTTCGGGGACTGCGCGACCATCCTGCTGCACCACGGCAGCACGGCGACGGCCTTCGGCGTGCACTTCGCCACCGCCGTCTTCGTGGTCGTCACCGCCGTCCTGCTGCTGACCGAGCGCGGCGGGGCCCGGCAGGACTGACGGGCGCTCAGCCCTCCGGCCAGGCGCCGCCCGCGAGGAACTCCTCCAGGGCGGCGCGGTGCGGCCGGGGGTCGAGGTGCTCGTCGGCGAGCCACTGCGCGGAGTAGTACTTGTCGAGGTAGCGGTCGCCCGGGTCGCAGATCAGGGTGACGACGCTGCCGGTGCGGCCCGCGGCGCGCATCTCGGCGACGATCCGCAGCGCGCTCCACAGGCCGGTGCCGGTGGAGGCGCCGGCCTTCTTGCCGAGCACGTCGGCCAGCAGGTGGACGGCGGCGACCGAGGCCGCGTCGGGGACCTTCATCATCCGGTCGATCGCGCCGGGCACGAAGGAGGGCTCCATCCGGGGGCGCCCGATGCCCTCGATCCGGGAGCCGCTGGGGCAGTGCGCGTCCGGGTCGTGCTGGACCCAGCCGTCGAAGAAGCAGGAGTTCTCCGGGTCGGCGACGCAGATCCGGGTGTCGTGCTGCATGTAGTGCACGTACCGGGCGATGGTCGCGGAGGTGCCGCCGGTGCCGGCGGTGGCGACGATCCAGGCCGGTTCGGGGTGGGGCTCCATCCGCAGCTGGGCGAAGATCGACTCGGCGATGTTGTTGTTGCCGCGCCAGTCGGTGGCCCGCTCGGCGTAGGTGAACTGGTCCATGTAGTGGCCGCCGGTCTCGGCGGCCAGCTCGGCGGCCGCGGCGTAGACCTCGCCCGCGTTGTCGACCAGGTGACATCGGCCGCCGTGGAACTCGATCAGCTCGATCTTGGCCCGGCTGGTGCTGCGGGCCATCACGGCGACGAACGGGACGCCGATCAGCTGGGCGAAGTACGCCTCGGAGACGGCGGTGGAGCCGCTGGACGCCTCGATGACCGGGGCGCCGGGCCGGATCCAGCCGTTGCACAGCCCGTACAGGAACAGCGAGCGGGCCAGCCGGTGCTTCAGGCTGCCGGTGGGGTGCGTCGACTCGTCCTTGAGGTACAGGTCGATGCCCCACTCCGCGGGCAGCGGGAAGCGCAGCAGGTGGGTGTCGGCGGAGCGGTTGGCGTCGGCCTGGACGCGGCGGACCGCCTCCTTCAGCCAGGCCCGGTACTCGGGGTCGGTCCGGTCCACGTCCTGGGTGTGGTCGCTCATCGCACGCTCTCCTCGCCGCCCGCCGGGCGCCCCGCCCGCCGCATGCCCCGGGCTCCCGATCACCCCGGATGGCCCACCCAGTGTAACAGTCGACTACGATAAGTGACGATTACGGAGGCCCCAGCTTCCCCTTATGGTGCGCGCGGGGAAGCCGGGGCCGACGAGCCGTCAGTCGCTCGCCACCGCCCGCAGGACGTCGAGCTTCGCCGCCCGGGCGGCGGGCCGCAGCCCGGCCAGCGCGCCGGCCGCCAGGCCGACCAGGGCGACGACGGCCAGCCGTCCGGCGGGCAGCGCGAAGGAGCCCGTCCCGGCGGTGTCGGCGGCCCGGGTGAGCGCCCAGCCGAGCAGCGCGCCCAGGGCCAGCCCGCCGGCCGTGCCGAACGCGGCGACCAGCACCGACTCCCACCGCACCATGGCCCGCAGTTGGGGCCGGGTCTGGCCGACGGCGCGCAGCAGGCCGAGTTCGCGGGTGCGCTCGTGGACGGCGAGGGTGAGGGTGTTGGCGATGCCGAGCAGGGCGATCAGCACCGCGAGCGCCAGCAGCGCGTAGACCACCGAGAGCATCATGTCGACGCCGGAGGCGGAGCTCGCGGCGTACTCGGCGCGGGTCTGCACCTGCGGGTTGCCGTACTCCCGGGCCAGCTGCCCGATCGCGGCCTTGCCCCGCTCGACCGTGACGCCGGGCTTGAGCGCGACGGCGACCAGCGTGTCGGCGTCCTGGACGCGGTGCGGCTGCCAGGCCGCGCGGCTGACCAGGTAGTCCCCGGCGACACCGCCGCCCTGGTAGAGCGCGCGGACGGTGAAGGTGGCGGCGCCGTCGGTGAACCGCATGGCCACCGCGCTGCCCACCCGCCAGCCGTGCGCGTCGGCCTCGGCGCGGGAGACGGCGAGGCCGTCGGCGCCCAGGGCGGCGAGCGAGCCGTCGATCCGGCCGAGGTCGGTGACCTGCGCCAGCGCGAGCGGGTCGGCGACGCCCAACCGGGTACCGTGTCCGTCGACCTGGGCGACGCCCCGGCCGAGGCCGACCGCGGTGCGCACCTCGGGGAGGGCGGCGATCGCGGGGGCGAGCTTCGGGGAGACGCCGCTGCCGCCGGCCCCGGCGGCGGGGGCGGTGACGGCGAGGTCGCCGGCGAAGGTGCGCGAGACGGTGTCGTCCAGGGTGGCCTTGACCGAGGCGCCGAACACGGTGAACAAGGTGACCACGGCGACGCCGACCATCAGCGCGGTCGCGGTGGCGGCCGTCCGCTTCGGGTTGCGGGCCGCGTTGCGGCGGGCCAGCGCGCCGGTGGTGCCGCGCAGCCGGGGCAGCGGCGCGCCCAGCACCCGGACGGCGAGCGCGGCGGCGACCGGCCCGAGCACGACCGTCCCGGCGGGCAGCGCGAGCGCCCCGCCGACGGTGAGCGGCAGCGAGGGGCCGCGGGTCGCGCCGACCACCACGGCGGGCAGCCCCGCCGCCGCCAGGGCCGCTCCGACCAGCTTCCGCACCAGGGCACTTCGGCCCTGCGCCGACTCGTCGACGGCGGTGTGGCGCAGGGCGGCGAGCGGGGCGGTGCGGGCGGCGCGCAGCGCGGGGGCGAGCGCGGAGACCGCGGCGACCAGGGTGCCGGTGAGCAGCGGGAGCAGGATCGTCGCGGGGTGGACCACGGTGCCGCCGGTGGGCAGCGTGAACCCGATCGCGGCGAACAGCGCCTTGAGTCCGGCGGCGACGCCGAAGCCGCCGAGCAGGCCGAGCACGGAGGCCAGCAGGCCGATGGCGAGGGCCTCGCCGAGGGTGGTGCCGAGCACCTGGCGGCGGCCGGCGCCGAGGGCGCGCAGCAGGGCGTTCTCCCGGGTGCGCTGGGCGGTGACGATGGCGAAGGTGTTGTGGATGGTGAAGGTGGCGACCAGCAGGGCGACCCCGGCGAACACCAGCAGCAGGGTGGTGAACAGGCGCAGGAACCCCCCGGAGACGTCGGCGGTGGACTGCGCGGTGGCGTCCGCGCCGGTCAGCGCCTCCACCCCGTTCGGCAGCAACGGCCTTATCTCTTCGACCAGTTGGCGCTGGGTCAGGGTGTCCGAGCGGAGCCGGACGGTGGACACCTGCCCGGCGCCCTTCGGCGTCAGGTGGGCCTGGGCGTCGGCGAGGGTCAGCGCGGTGAAGGTGCTGGGGCCCATGCCGTCGGCGTCGGCGCCGAAGGTGGCGATGCCGACCACGGTGATCCGCACCGGGTCGGGGGTGCGCAGCACCGTGCTGTCGCCGACCTTCAGCCCGCCGGTCTTCGCCGCGCCCCGGTTGATCACCGCCTCGCCGGGCGCGGCGGGGGCCCGGCCCTCGGCGAGCCGGTACGGGTTGAGCCCGGGGTCGGCGATCCAGTTCCCGGCCAGGGTGGGCGGGCCCTGCCCGCCGACGGGCTTGCCGTCGGCGCCGATCAGCTGGCCCGCGCCCTGCACGGACGGTTCGGCGGCGCTCACCCCGGGCGCGGCGCGCAGCTTCGCGGTCAGCGCCTCGTCCAGCGGGGCGCGGACCCCGCCGGGGGCGTTGGGCGCCTCCAGCACCTGGGCGCTGCGGACGACCGCGTCGGTGCCGGCGTTGGCGTCCGCGAACAGGGTGTCGAAGTTGGCCCGCAGGGTGTCGCCGAGCACCATGGTGCCGGTCAGGAAGGCCACTCCGAGGACGATGGACAGCACGGTGCCGAACAGCCGGCGCCGGTGGGCGAGCAGCGAGCGCGCCCCGATCCGCACGCTCGCGTTCACCGGGCGGCCGCCCGGCCGCGACGGGTGTCGAAGGCCTTCATCCGGTCCAGCACCCCTTCGGCGGTGGGCCGTTCCATGGTGTCGACCAGGCGGCCGTCGGCCAGGAACAGCACCGTGTCGGCGTACGCGGCGGCGGCCGGGTCGTGGGTGACCATCACCACCGAGCCGCGCATGGTGTCGACGGCGGAGCGCAGCAGGCCGAGCACCTCGCCGCCGCTGCGGGAGTCCAGGTTGCCGGTCGGCTCGTCGGCGAACACCACCTGCGGCCGCCCGGCCAGCGCCCGGGCCACGGCGACGCGCTGCTGCTGGCCGCCGGACAGCTGGGCGGGCCGGTGGTGCAGCCGGTCGCCGAGGCCGACCACGTCGACCAGGGTGTCCAGCCACTCCCGGTCGGGGGCGGTGCCCCCGAGGTCGAGCGGCAGGGTGATGTTCTCCCGCACGGTGAGCGTCGGCACCAGGTTGAACGCCTGGAACACGAACCCGATCCGCTCCCGGCGCAGCAGCGTCAACTCCCGGTCGCCGAGCGCGGACAGCTCGGTCCCCCCGATCCAGGCCCGGCCGCCGCTGAGCGTGTCCAGCCCGGCCGCGCAGTGCATCAGCGTGGACTTGCCCGACCCGGAGGGCCCCATCACGGCGGTGAACCGGGCCTCGGCGAACTCCACGCTGACGCCGTCCAGCGCCCGCACCCGGGTCTCCCCCGCGCCGTACTCCTTCACGGCGCCCTCCACCCGGGCCGCGGCCGTCACCGCTTCCCCCCGCCGCTGCCCTGCTCCTCGGTCAGGACACCCCGGCGCTCCCGGTACTCCGCCTCGTCGATCTCCCCCTGCGCGTACCGCCGCCCCAGCACCGCCAGCGGGGCGTGCTCCCCACCGCCGCACCAGCCGCGCCGCCGCCACACCGACCGCCGCAGCACCGTCACCACCAGCACCACCACCAGCAGCCAGAACAGCGGGAACACCAGCACCCACGGCCCGGGCCCGTGCCCGGACCACCCATCGGCCAGCAACGTCACCATCACCACTCATCCCCTTCGGTCGAGCCACCGACTCCCTGCCGGCCCCTCCACCGTCCCCCCGCACCCCGCCCCGCAGCGTCCCCCACCGGGCGACACCCGCCCTACTCCCTGTGGTGCAGACAGAAGAATCCCGGTTGTTCCGGAATCATCCTGATCAGGCTGCTCCACAGTCTGATGAGGGGATCGATTTCACTTCTCATGGCAGAGCAGAGGAGTAGAATGAGAGTTCCAAACATCTCGCGCTCCTCGGACATCGCCGTGCCAACCATGAGCGCAACGGGCGCGATCGTTGCCACGAGGTGCGAAAGCCCACGAGGCGATGACGATGCCGAGCATCGACGCATCAGCACCATGGCCAAACCCCTTGCACTGGAGTCAACGGCACAGCGCAGCTCCCTGGGTCCCCGGGAGCGTTCACAAGATCATGGGAAACCTGGTCGCGCTCCTCACCGATGTCCAGAGCGAAGCAGCCACCGACCGCCCCTTCGTGTGGCCGACCACCGGGACACGGACCACGGTCCGTGCCGCCATCGGGCCACTCAGTTCCAGCGGGCTGATAACGACCACCGACCGTGGGACGGGTGCCCGGCTCACCACGGAAGCGGCATGGTTCCTCCGGAACGGCGACGTCGGCTTCCTGATCGCGCTGTTCCATGCGCACAGCCGCTTCATCGGTGAAATCCTCGGCCTGCTCGGCTCCACGGAGATGACACACAGAAGCTTGAACGATACGGCCGAGAGCCAGTTCGGACTGCGGTGGACCACGCTGGACCAGATCCGCCGCAGGACCACCTGGCTGCGCGCCACCGGCATGGTCGAGGTCTGGAAAGGAAGCACGGCCCTACGCATCACCCCGTCCGGCACCGCGTTGCTGGGAAAGCTCTCCCTGGCGGACCCTCAGGTCACTCCGGCATCGACAGCGCTCCCTTCCGACACCGCCGTCCTGGATCCGCCGGGTCCGGCGCTGGCGGAAGAACTCCGACTCCTGGACCAGCAGCGTCTCGCTCGGAGGAACCCCCGAATCGGTTACCTCGCCGGCGGCACCCGGGCCGAATCGGTCCGGCGGCTGCTGGACGCCGTCGGCCTCGGAACGAATCGCAGCGGATTCTTCGCCTTCTGCCAGGACACCTTCGGTGTCGAAAAGACCTCGGCAGTGCAGACACTCCAGACCCTGCTCGCTCTGGGAATGATCGAACAGGTCGGCAACGACTTGTTCGCGCCGACCGCCGTCGCCCTCGATTGGATGTCCAGCGACCGAGCGGTGGATCTGATCAGGATCCTGCACTGCCGGGTCTCACCGATGGGCGAGATCATCGTTCCGCTCACCGAGCCGATGACGAATTCCGAGATTCACGAGTATGTGCGGACCTCTCTTCCCGGGGTTCCTCTCCGCGGCCCCGGTCTGGCACAACGGCTGAAGCTGCTCCGGGAGGCCGAGTTGGTGGAACAGATCGGCTATCTCCGCTACCGGGCGACTCCTCTCGGGAAGAAGTTCGCCGAGTCGGTCACCACTCTCGAACCTGCTGGGACCGATCCAGGGCCGACGGCCGACGCTGCTGGTTCCGAAAACGTGACCGCCCGGGCCGAGGAGTTGAGGCACTGCGCCGCCGAACTCGTCGGGGCGGGAACCGACAGCTCGCATCCGGATCGGCTTGAAAACTCGGTCGAAAGAGCGCTCAACTTGCTGGGAGCGACATCCACCAGGATCGGCGGGCCTTCGGCAACCGACGTCCTCACCGAGTTCTGGCTCTCTCCCACCGAGACGTCGAAAGTCAGCTTCGAGGCCAAGACGAGCAGCGCCGGAGTAGTTCCGAAAAAGGACGTCGATTTCGACGGCATGGAGCAGCACCGGCAGGACCACGGCGCCGACAGGATCGCCATCGTCGGTCCGGGGTTCGGCGGACCGATCCCGAAGTTGGCACGGAGCAAGCAGATCCCTTTGATCACTACCGCTCTTCTGGCTTCCTGGCTCACCCGGTCGATCCGTACCGTTCTCCTGCCCAGCGAACTCCATCGTCTGATCTTCGATGTGGATCTCACCGACCAGGTCGCAGTGGAGAACCACTGGGCTGCCGTGGAACGGCGCTCGGAGGCGATACGTCTCGTGAGCCAGGCTCTCTGGGAAAGCGGAAACGACGCAACCGACATCGATTTCAACGAAGGCGCACTCAGCGTCCGGGACCTGTGGCGCGCCCTGAAGACCAACAGCCCCGTACCGATCGACCTGGTCGGCATCCAACAGGCCATCGATCTGCTGTCCGCTCCAGCGGTCAGCGGTGCCGCGAGAGTGAAGCACGAGGATTACGTGGCTACGGCGCGACCAGCGATCATCGCCGCACGCTTGAGGGGGCTGGCCGATGCCCTGGAGAGCGTCCCTCTCGAGCGCTTCCGGGTTAGTGACGCCCTCACCCCAGCCACCCCGGCCGGACCAGCCCCGATTCGTAGGCGAGGACGACCAGTTGGGCCCGGTCGCGGGCGCCGAGTTTGACCATGGTGCGGCTGACGTGGGTCTTGGCGGTGAGGGGGCTGACCACCAGGCGGCGGGCGATGTCCTCGTTGGTGAGTCCGAGGCCGACCAGAGCGAGGACTTCGCGTTCGCGGTCGGTGAGGACGTCCAGGCGGGTGGTGGCGGGTTCCTTGGAGCGGGCGGCGAACTCGCCGATCAGGCGGCGGGTGACGCCCGGGGAGAGCAGGGCGTCGCCGGCGGCGGCGACCCGGACGGCGCGCAGCAGGTCGCCGGGTTCGGTGTCCTTGACCAGGAAGCCGGCGGCGCCCGCGCGCAGTGCTTCGAAGACGTACTCGTCCAGTTCGAAGGTGGTCAGCACGACGACCCGGACGTCGGCGAGTTCCGGGTCGGCGCAGATCCGGCGGGTCGCGGCGAGGCCGTCCAGGCGGGGCATCCGGATGTCCATCAGGACCACGTCGGGGCGCAGTTCGCGGGTGAGGGCGAGGGCCTGTTCGCCGTCCTCGGCCTCGCCGACCGCCTCCAGGTCGGGCTGGGCGTCCAGCAGGGCGCGGAATCCGGCCCGGACGAGGGTCTGGTCGTCGGCCAGCAGCACCCTGATCACGTCGTGTCCCCGTTCTCCGTCGTCGTCGCCGTCACCGGCAGCCGGGCCCGGACCCGCCAGCCGCCGGCCCCGTCGGGGCCGGCTTCGACGCTGCCGCCGAGGGCGGCGGCCCGTTCGCGCATGCCGGTGAGTCCGTTGCCGCTGCCGCCCGCGTCGCCGCCGCCGGGCGGCCCCGGGTCGGTCACCGTGACCGTCAATCCGACAGTGTCCCAGGCGAGTTCGACGGTGGCGGTGCGGGCGGTGGAGTGCCGCAGCACGTTGGTGAGCGCTTCCTGGACGATCCGGAACGCGGCGAGTTCGAGTCCGGCCCCGGTGCGGGCGGGGCGGCCGCGGCGGGTGACGGACACCGCCAGTCCGGCGTGCCCGGCCTGTTCGACCAGTTCGTCCAGGCGCTGCAGTCCGGGCGCGGGGGTGCGCGGGGCGGCCGCGCCGGGTCCGCGCAGGGTGCCGAGGACCTGGCGGACCTCGCCGAGTGCTTCCTTGCTGGTGGCCTTGATGGTGGTGAGGGCGTCGCGGGCCTGTTCGGGGCGGGCGTCGAGCAGTTCCAGGGCGACGCCCGCCTGGACGTGGATCAGCGAGATCGAGTGGGCCAGGATGTCGTGCAGTTCGCGGGCCATCCGCAGCCGTTCCTCGTCGTTGCGGCGGGCCCGGGCCTCCTCCTCGGCGGCCCGTACGGCGGCGATCCGCTCCTGCCGGAAGCGGGCCAGTTCGGCCCCGGCGAAGACCAGCAGCAGCCAGGCGGTGACGCCCAGTTCCTGCCAGCCCCGCACGGCGTGGTTCGGGGCCCGCAGCCAGGCGTCGGGCAGCGCGTAGCTGGTCATCAGGTGCACCAGGTAGAACCCGGCGGCGCTCAGCCAGGCCGCCCGCCGGTGCCCGTGCCGGACCGCGCCGAAGAACGCCACCACCAGCGCCAGGAACCCGGGCCCGTACGGGTAGCCCGCCCACAGGTAGCCGGCGGTCACCGCCGAGACGGCGGCCACGGTGGCGGCCGGCCACCGGCGGCGCAGCACCAGCAGCGCGGGGCCGAGCACCAGCAGCAGGTACCCCCAGCCGTCCAACGGCACCCGGCCGCCCTGGTGCCGCTGGGCCGCCGTCGTCCCGGCCACCTGCAGCACCGCCACCACGACGGCGCCCGCCACCGGCCACCCGGCCTTCGCCGCCCGTACCCACGGGGGCACCCACAGCCGCGTCTCACCCATACCCGAAGGCTAACCACACCGCCGCGCCCCACCATCGTCCGCACGGAGCAGACACGCCTACTCCCCGCGCATTGACATCCTCCCCGGCCTAGGGGCTGGGGATTCCCGCCTGCTCCCGCACCGGTTGGGTGGGGCGCTTCGGGTGGGTTCCTGCTTCGCTGCGCGGTGCGGGCACGGGTGCCCGTCTGACCTGCGCTCGACAGGCTGTCACCGCCAGTCCGGCGGCCTTGGCGACGTTGACCGCCGCATTGATGTCCCGATCCAGGACCGTCCCGCACGCGCCGCACGTCCATGCACGGACGTCCAACGGCTTGGGACCATCCTTGACACCGCAGTGCGAGCACACCTGCGAGGTGGGCTCGAAGCGCCCGATCCGGACGAACCGCCGCCCGTAGCGCGCGGCCTTGTACTCCAGCATGGCCACGAACGCCGACCACCCGGCGTCGTGCACCGACTTGGCCATGCGCGTGCGCGCGAGTGCCTTGACCGCCAGGTCTTCGACGGCGATCGCTTGGTTGTCGCGGATCAGCCGGGTGTTCTCGGCGCGGCGCAGGAAACGCGGGCTGTCGATCTTCGTGCCGTCGGACAGGACCGCGAAGTGTCCGAGGCCAAGGTCGATGCCGATCGTACGGTCGGTATCTGGCATGCGGGCCAGGTCGGCGGCGGGGTCGGTCTCGATGGTGAACGAGGCGGAGTACCGGCCCGCGCTGTCCTTGACCACCGCCACGGTGGACGGCGTCGAGGGCAGGGTGCGGGACCACTTCACCGCCAGGTCGCCGATCTTCGGCAGGGACAGCTTCCCGCCCGGCGTGATCGACCACCGGGCGTTCGCGGTGAACCGGACGGCCTGCCGGGTGTCCTTGCGCGACTTGAAACGCGGCACCCCCATGCGGGGCCGCCTGCCCTTCAAGCCGTCGAAGAAGTTCCGGTACGCGGCCTCCAGGTCCCGCAGGGACTGCTGCAGTACCACGGCCGACACCTCGCCGAGCCACGCCCGCTGCGGGGTCTTCTTCGCCCCGGTGATCAGCGCCTTCGACAGATCCCCCACCCTCGGGAACGGCAACCCCGCCGCGCGGGCGTCCTCGCGGGCGCGCAAAGCATCGTTGTACACCACCCGCGCGCACCCGAACGCCCTCGCCAACGCCGCACGCTGACCCGCCGTCGGGTAGACGCGGAAGGAGTACCTGAGCTGCACAACCGCACCGTAGCCTCCCGGCCCACGGCCGGACGCCGCAACGACTCGACCAGCCGACCCCCGCCCACGCACCCGGCCTTCATGACCGAACACCGCCACAAAATGACCGCCGACCGCCACCCCACCCGACCCGAAGCAATCACGCGGAGCATCCGCGCCGACCCGGCGAGGGTGACCACGTCCACCCGCACATGAACCTCCCACCCCAGGCCACCCCGTCCAACAGCCTCAAAGGCGTCGGCTCCCACCACACGCGCCAGGAGCACCCCGACCCGGCCAAGCACCACCGGCACACGCAGCGCCTCCGGTCCGGCCCGTACTTCGCCGACTCCGCCGGCGGCGCACCCCTGCCGGTGGTACGCCAGTACACCGAGCAGCACAACCACCCGACCTGACACCCGCGGTGGACACCGCCCACAACGCGGAAGGGCACCCACCACCGGCGTCAGAACAGGGCCCAGAACCACTTCACCACCGGACTGAAGCCCGGCGCACTGCAATCAGTCCAGGTAGCGCAGCAGACCGGCGGCGGACCAGGAGGCCGGGCCGTCACATCCGCACGGCCCGCCCGGTGACCCGGACCCGGCTGTCGCCCTCGGTGAGGTCGACGGTGAGCACGCCGGGGCGGCCGAGGTCCTGGCCCTGGTGGAGGGTGAGGCGGGCGGTGCCCAGGCCGCGCAGCTCGCGCAGGTAGGCGCCGAAGGCGGCCGCGGCAGCGCCGGTGGCCGGGTCCTCGACGACGCCGCCGACCGGGAACGGGTCGCGGACGTGGTAGGTGGTGGCGTCCTGTTCCCAGACCAGTTGGAGGGTGATCAGGTCGAGCCGCCGCATCAGGGCGGCGAGCGCATCGAAGTCGTAGTCGAGGTCGGCCAGCCGGGCCCGGGTGGCCGCGGCGAGGACGAGGTGGCGCGCCCCGGCGTAGGCGATCCGCGGCGGGAAGCGGTGGTCGAGTTCGTCGGCCCGCCAGTGCAGCGCGGCCAGCGCCTCGGCGACGTCGGCCGCCGCGGCGTCCTCGACGGCGGTGGGGACGCTGGTCAGGGTGGCCCGGTAGCCGTGTTCGGCGTCCCCCGTGACGGTGACCGGCACCGGCCCGGCCTTGGTCTCGAAGCGGAACTCGCCGGGGCCGTGCCGCTCGCCGAGGACGACCGCGGCGGCGATGGTGGCGTGGCCGCAGAACGGGACTTCGGCGAGCGGGCTGAAGTAGCGGACGGCGTAGCCGCGCGGCCGGTCCGGGTCGGCGGTCAGGAAGGCGGTCTCCGAGTGGCCGAGGCGGGCAGCGAGGGCGAGTTGCTCCTCGTCGGTGAGCGCCGCGGCGTCCAGGACCACTCCGGCGGGGTTGCCGCCGGCCGGGTCGGCGGTGAAGGCGGCGTACTGCAGCGGCTCGGGGCGGTGGCCCGGTGCGGTGTCGGTCATGCCTGCTGAACGGGGCGGCCGGGCCCGGGATTCCCCGGACCAGGGCCGAGGATGGGGCGGGAACGGCCCGGTGGGACGGACGTTCGGACAAGAACGCTAGACTGCCGCATCCGGCTCGCACGGCATCGAGGAAAGAAGAACATGACTGAGGTCCACCCGAAGGTGGTTGTGGTTGTGCCGACCTACAACGAGCGGGAGAACCTCCCGGTCCTGGTCGGCCGGCTGGCCGAGCTCGGCATGGCGAACCTGCACGTGCTGGTCGTGGACGACAACTCCCCGGACGGCACCGGCGAGGTCGCCGACAAGCTGGCGGCCGACTCGGGCGGCACCCTCTCGGTGCTGCACCGGACCGAGAAGGACGGCCTGGGCCGGGCCTACGTCGCGGGCATGTCCCGGGCGCTGGAGGACGGCGCCGACATCGTGGTGCAGATGGACGCCGACCTGTCGCACCCGCACACCGCCCTCCCCGCGATGGTGGAGAAGCTGACCGGGACGGACGCCTCGGTGGTGCTGGGCTCGCGCTACGTGCCGGGCGGCTCGACCGCCTCGGAGTGGCCGTGGCACCGCAAGGCGCTGTCGGCCTGGGCGAACTTCTACGTCAACGCGATCCTCCGGCTGAAGGTCAAGGACGCCACCGCCGGCTTCAAGGCCTGGGAGGCCGGGGCGCTGCGCAGCGTGGACCTGGAGTCGGTGCGCTCCAACGGCTACTCGTTCCAGGTCGAGATGAACCACCGGGTGGTCCGGCAGGGCCTGCGGATCGCCGAGGTGCCGATCCGCTTCGAGGAGCGGGTCGAGGGCATGTCGAAGATGAGCCTGGGCGTGCAGCTGGAGTCCGCGGTGGCCCCGTGGAAGCTGCGGTTCGGCAAGAAGTAACGGCACCCCCGGGGCGCACCGGACGGCGCGGGTCGACGATTCGTCACCCGCGCCGTTCCGTTTTCCCGGCTCCGCGGCCCCGATCCCCGGCTCCCCCGGCCCCGTTCCCCTGCACTCGGGGCGCTCGGGACGCTCAGGGCGCGGCAGCGGCCTGCGGGTCGTCCAGGTAGGGCTCCCAGGCGAGTTCGGCGGCGCCGACCAGTCCGGCGTGCACGACCTGGGCGGGGACGATCGGGATGCGTCCGCTGCGGCCCCACAGGCAGCGTTCGGCGACGACGGCGGCGAGCCGGTCGGGGGCGGCGGCGAGCAGGTCGAGGTGCAGGCCGCTGAGCACGATCCGGTCGGGGTTGAGGATGTTGACCAGTCCGGCGAGGCCGAGGCCGAGCCGGTCGACGACGTGGTCGAGGGCGTCGGCGGCGTCCGGGTCGCGGGCCAGCGCGCGGGCCTGCGGGAGCAGCGGGCGGTCCGGGTCGGGGCGGCGCTTGGCGGCGGCGAACAGCGCGTCGGTGTCGGTCTCGGCGTTCAGGCAGCCGCGGTTGCCGCAGGCGCAGGGGCGGCCGAGCGGGTCGACGGTGAGGTGGCCGACTTCGAGGGCCAGGCCGGAGCTGCCGGTGTGCAGGTGCCCGTCGATGACCAGGGCGCCGCCGACGCCGCGGTGGCCGGAGGTGACCAGCAGCAGGTGGCGGGCGCCGCGGCCGGCGCCGTGCCGGTGTTCGGCGAGGGCGGCCAGGTTGGCGTCGTTGGCGACGGCGGTGGGCAGGCCGGTGCGGGCGCGCGGGCCGAGGTCGGCGCGGGCGACGGCGGCGGCGAAGAGTTCGGCGGCGGGGGTGCCGGAGGGCCAGCCGAAGTGCAGGGCGGCGAGCGCGGTGCCGTCGGGTTCGGTGACGGGGTTGGGCAGGGCGAGCGCGAAGCCGAGGATCCGGCGGCGGCTGTCGCGGGCGAGCCGGGCGCCGGTCTCGGCGACGGCGCCGAGCAGCGCGGCGGGCGAGGTGTCGGCGGGCAGCGGCAGGTGGACGGGGTCGTGCAGGCGGCCGCCGAGCCCGGCCAGGGTGGCGGAGAGGCCGTCGGCGTGCAGCTGCGCGGCGAGCACGGCGGGGCCGGGGTCGGCCGGGGCGAGGCGGTGCGAGGGGCGGCCGCGGCCGCCGCCGGCCGGGCGGGAGTCGACGGTGATCAGGCCGAGCGCCTCGAGTTCGCCGGTGACGGCGCCGGCGGTGGCGCGGGTGACCTCGAGGGCGCCGGTGAGCGCGGAGCGGGTGGGGGCCTGCCCGGTGTGGATCAGGCGCAGGGCCGGTCCGAGCAGGGTCCGGCCGCGGTCGGGCGCGGCACGCCGGGCCGGGCGCGGGGGCGCCTGCTGTCCCGGCTGCGGGTCGGCCCGGTGTCCCGGCTGCGGGCCCGGCGGCGGTTCCGGGCTCCCGGGCGGATTCCGGCTCGGACTCCGGCTCGGATTCTGGCTCGGATTCGGACTTGAAGGTGTGTGCGGCACTCCCCTATTCTGACTTTGTGCCGCTACTGAACAAAACAGAAGCCCGCCCCGCCCCCCCCCCCCCCCCCCCCCCCCCGTCGGCCCGACGCTCCTCCTGGTCGGGGGCACGCCTCGCCCTCACTGCCTTCTTC
>NZ_JOGH01000095.1:0-34287 GCF_000721345.1 Kitasatospora sp. NRRL B-11411
GGTTCAGGGGGTGGGGGCGGCGGGGCGGGGTGCGGAGGCCAGCAGGGCGTCCGAGCGGCGGACGTCCTCGCGGGCGGCGCGCAGCAGGTCGTCGACGTCGGCGAACTTCTCGGTGTCGCGCAGCCGGGCGACGAACCACAGCTCGACGCGTTCGCCGTACAGGTCGTCCGAGGTGTCGTGGCAGTGCACCTCGACGTGCACCTCGGACGAGTCGCCGAACGTCGGGTTGGTCCCGATGCTGATCGTCGCCCGGTGCACGCCCCCGGTCGCCGGGCGGGCCAGCCAGCCGCTGTAGATCGCGGGCGGCGGGACGGCCGTGCCAGGTGCGGGGGAGAGGTTCGCGGTGGGGAAGCCGAGGCCCTTCCCCCGGCCGGCGCCGTGAACGACCGTGCCGACCAGGGGAGTTGACGGGAACTCAGCCATGGGGGGTGAGCTCGCGGAACTGGCTGGTGTGGAAGACCAGCGGCTCCACGCCCGGGAACAGCTCCGCCGAGAGCAGCTCCAGCAGGACGATCTCGTGGTCCCCGCCGTCGTACACCGGGCCGACCCGGGCGGTCAGCCACAGCGCGGCGTCGTGGATCAGCACCGCGCCGTCGGCCGTCGCCTGCCAGGGCGTGCCGTCGAACCGGTCGCCCGCCCGGGAGGCGAGCTTGCGGCACAGCGCGCCCTGGCCGTGGCTGAGCACGCTCAGGCCGAGCACCGGGGCCTCGGCCAGCCGGGGCCAGGTGGTGGAGGTGCGGGCCACGCTGATGGCGACCATCGGCGGCTCCAGCGAGATCGACACGAAGGAGCTGGCCGCGAACCCGACCGGTTCGCCGTCGCGCAGCGCGCCGATCGCGACCACGCCGGTGGGGTACGCCCCGAAGGCTTGCCGCAGCGCGCCCGCGTCCAGGGCTGAGGGGTGGTGAACGGTGGTGGCCATGGCCGGTGCCGTCCTCTCGTGGTGCCGAAGGTGGTACGGGGGAGCGGGGGTCAGTGGCGGTGCCGGGCGGCCGGGTGGCCGGCGGGCAGCGCCCGGTCGCCGGAGCCGGTCAGGCGCTCGCGCAGCGACTCGCCGGCCGCGTACTCGCCGCGGAACACGCCGCGCTCGCGCAGGATCGGCAGCACCGACTCGACGAACTCGACGGTGGAGGCGGGCTGCACGGTCGGCGAGAGCAGGAAGCCGTCCAGGTCGGCGCCCTCCGCCAGGGCGCAGATCTCGTCGGCGATCTCCTCGGCGGTGCCGACCACCGGGCGGGCGCCCACGCCGTGGGTGTGCCAGTCGGCCAGCACGTCGCCGACCGTCTTGCCGGCGAACCGGGCGACCTGGGTCTGCGACATCTCGGTGGACAGCTCGGTCATCGGGGTGTCCGGCGCGTACGAGGACAGGTCCAGGCCGGTGAACATCGCGTACGAGGCGACGGTCACCTCGGGGCGCTGCGCCTCCAGGATCCGCTGCCAGCGGCGCTCGGCGTCCGAGGTGGTGGCGCCGACCACGCAGGAGAACGCCGACATCACCTTGACCTCGTCGGCCTTGCGCCCGGCGTTCACGGCCTCCGCGCGGATCGCCTTCGCGTGGCCCGCGAGCTGCTCGACGCTGCCGCTGCCGACGAACATGCACTCGCCGTGCCGCCCGCCGACCCGGCGGCCGGCCGGGGAGGCGCCGGCCTGGAACAGCACCGGGGTGCCCTGCGGGGAGCGGGCGGTGTTGCCGTAGCCGTGCGAGCGGAAGTACGGGCCCTCGTGCTCGACCAGGTGCACCTTGGCCGGGTCGGCGAAGCGGCCGGCCTTGTCCTTCTCCAGGGCGTCCGGCTCCCAGGCGCCCTCCCAGTACTTGTAGACCAGGTCGAGGAAGTCCTCGGCCATCGCGTACCGGTCGTCGTGCGCGACCATGTCCATCCCGAACGCCTTCACCGCGGTGTCGGCGGTGCCGGTGGTGACCACGTTCCAGCCGAGGCGGCCGCCGGAGAGCTGGTCCAGGGTGGCCAGGCGGCGGGCGAACGCGTACGGCGGCTCGACCAGCACCGAGCCGGTCACCACCAGGCCCAGGTCGGTGGTGGAGGCCAGCAGCGCCGAGGCGATCACGAACGGGTCCAGCCGCGGCAGGTCGAGGGTCTCCTCGGTGGCGATCGGCGGGCGGACCCCGTTGATCTCCGACCAGCCCCAGGCGTCGGCCAGGAACAGGAAGTCCAGCTTGGCGTCCTCGCACAGCCGGGCCACCTCCTGCCAGTAGCCGAGGGTGTCGAACAGGTGGCGGCGGCTGTCGGGGTGGCGCCAGGTGGCGGTGCCGCTGGCGTTGGTCTGGGCGTTCTCGAACAGGCCGAGCTTGAGGCTGCGCATGGGTGTTCTCCGTTGAACAGGCAGGTGGTGCGGGGGAACTGACGGAGGATCAGGGAACGGTGTCGAGCTGCGCCGCGTAGGGCATCGAGGACTGGGCGCCGAGCCCGGTGACGGCCAGCGAGGCCGCCCGGACGGCGCGGGCCGCGGCCGCGGGCAGGTCGGCGCCGCGGGCGAGCGCGTCGGCGAGGGCGCCGCAGAAGGTGTCGCCGGCGCCGACGGTGTCGACGGCGTCCACCACCGGGGCGGGCAGGTGGACGGCCGGGCGGCCCGGCTGCTTGATCAGCGCCCCGTCCGCGCCGAGCGTGACCACCACGGCCCCGCACGGCAGGTCGGCGCGCTCCAGCAGTGCGCGGGCGGCGGCGAGGCCGGAGGCCGGTTCGGCGCCGAGCAGCGCGGCCAGCTCGCCCAGGTTGGGCACCAGGACGTCGACGGCGGCCAGCACCTCGGGGGCGACCGGACGGGCCGGGGCCGGGTTGAGGACGACCGTGCCGCCCTGCTCCCGGGCCCGCAGCACCGCGGCGGCCACCACCTCGGCGGCCACCTCGTGCTGGACCAGCACCACCTCGCCGGGCGTGCGGGCCAGCCACTGCGGCAGGTCCTCGACCGACAGGACGGCGTTGGCGCCCGCGTTGACCACGATGGTGTTCTCGCCGGCCCGGTCGACCACCACCGAGGCGATCCCGGTGCCGGCGTCCGGCGCGGTCAGCACCGCGTCCAGGTCGACGCCCTCGGCGGCCAGCACCCGCCGGATCGGCTCGCCGTCCGCCCCGACCCGGGCCACCAGGCGCACCTGCGAGCCGAGCCGGGCGGCCGCGACGGCCTGGTTGGCGCCCTTGCCGCCGACGCCCTCGACGAAGCCCCGCGCGAGCACGGTCTCGCCGGGCCGCGGCAGGTCCTCGACGGTCAGGACGAGGTCGCGGTTGACCGAACCGACGACGGTGATGGACGGCATCTGGGACTCCTCGGGAGCCGTGGGAGATCGATCTCCCACACTGTGGACCAGCACTCACGAGGCGTCAAGTACCCTCGTGCTGCGCATTGCGCCAGCTCAGGCCCGCCAGGGTGGCGCCTGCCGGAACGAGACCCGGCCGACACCGTTCCGAGACCGGGAACGCGCCGCGCAGCCCGCGCACCGCTTCCGAGACCGCTTCCGACACCGTTCCCGAGACCGTTCCCGAGACCGCTCCGACCGGGGAGGACCCCCACGTGACAGCGCCCCGACTCCTCGACGTGGCCGCGGCCGCCGGCGTCTCCCGCGCCACCGCCTCGCGCGTCCTGGCCGGCACCCCGCGCAACGTCGACCCCGACCTGGCCCGCCGCGTCGAGGAGGCCGCCCAGCGCCTGGGCTACCGCACCAACCACTCCGCGCGGGCGCTGCGCACCGGCACCACCGGCACCGTCGGCGTGGTCGTCCCCTCGCTCGCCAACCCGTACTTCGTCCAGCTCGCCGACGCCCTCGCCCAGCGGGTCCGGGCCGCCGGCGGCCAACTGGTCGTCTCCGACGCGGCCAACTCGCCCGCCATCGAGGCCGAACAGATCGAGACCCTGCTCAGCGGACGCGTCGACGGACTGCTGGTCGTCCCGGTCTCCGCCGCGGCCTCCGGCGCCGCCGTCCGGGCCGCCGCCGAACGCGCCCCCGTCGTGCTGTTCGACCGCTGGGCGCACGGCTCCGGCACCGTCGCCGTCACCCTCGACAACGCCGCCGCGATGCGCCTGCTGCTCGACCACCTGGATGCCCTCGGCCGCCGCCGGATCGCCCTGGTCGCCGCCGACCAGGCGTCCTCCTCCGGCGCCGAACGCCTCGCCGCGTTCACCGCCGCCCGCGGCGCCGACGCCACCACCGTCCTGCTCCCCAGCTTCACCACCGACGCCGGCCGCACCGCCGGCCGCCGGATCGCCGAACGCCGCGCCGAGGTCGACGCCGTCGTCTGCGGCGCGGACGTCCTCGCCGTCGGCCTGGTCAGCACCCTGCAGCGCTCGGCGGTCTCCGTCCCCGGCGAGATCGCCGTCACCGGCTTCGACGACACCGAGATACTCGAACTCCTCGACCCCCCGATCACCTCCATCCGCCACCCGCTCACCGACATGGCCGAACGCGCCCTCACCCTCCTCCAAGGCCCGGCCACCGACCGCGCCGAGAACGTCGAACGCTTCGCCCCGCAACTCGTCGTCCGCGCCTCCACGGACGCGGACGCGGGCGCCTGACGGACCGTCAGATCTGCTGCTGGGGGCGGGACTTCGATCGATACGCGCCGACCGGGCGCCGCACACCGCCCGGTCCGGGCGCCCCGGGCGGGCGACTCCGGTGCCGTGACAGCGAGTTGACGGCGCGACGGCAGCGGGGCGGCGCAGGCTGGACGGCATGGCAGAACTCCTCGCACCCGCCCCCGGCGGCACCCCCGCCACCGCCCTCCTCGACGACGGCGACGGGCCGCCGCTGCTGCTGGTGCACGGCAGCGGCGGCAGCCCCGCGGACTGGGACGGTGTGCTGCGCGGGCTGGGCGGCTTCCGGACCGTCCGGGTCCGCCGGCGGCGCTACCTGCCGGGGCCGGGGCCGGTTCCCGCCCACCCGGTGGCGGTCGAGGCGGCCGACGTCCTGGCGGTGGCCGCGCTGCTCGACCGGCCCCCGCTGCTGGTCGGGCACTCCTCGGGGGCGACCGTCGCGCTGGAGGCCGCCGCGGCCCGGCCGGCGGCCTTCGCCGGGCTGGTGCTGTACGAGCCGCCGCTGCCGGTGGACGGCCCGGTCGGCGGTGAGGCGTCCCGGCGGGCCCGGGCGGCGCTGGCGGCGGGCGACCGGGCCGGGGCGATGCGGATCCACCTGGGCGAGAACGCCGGGATGCCGCCCGCGCTGCTCGAAGCCGTGTTCGCCGACCCCGCGGAGCGCGAGCGGCTGGCCGCCGGGGCGGACGCCCAGTTCGCCGACCTCGACGCCATCGACGCCCTCGGCCCCGGCACCGACCGCTACCGCCACCTCGCGCTGCCCGTCACCCTGCTGGAGGGCGCCGACAGCCCCCGGCACCTCCGGCACACCCTCACCGCCCTCGCGGCCGCCCTCCCCGACGCCCGCCGGGTCACCCTCCCCGGCCAGGGCCACACCGCCCACGTCACCGGCCCGCACCTGCTCGCCGCCGAGATCCGCGCCGCCGCGCAGCGGGCGTTCGCCTGACGCAGTGCGGTGCGGTGCGGTGCGCTGCGGCGCGTTCGCAGGTTCGGGTCCGCACCGCCGCGCCTTCATCCGACCCGGCGTCAACTCACCGCCACCGCAGGGAAGTCGGCTCACGCCACCGACGGTCGGCGCGGATCCAGCGGCTCGATCCCGTGTCCGTCGAAGAGCCGCTCCAGCGCCTCGTGGCCGTGCGCGCGCCGGAACGCCGCTTCGGCGGCCGTGATCGGGAGCAGCCACAGGACGCGGGCGTGCCCGCCGTCCGGCAGCGGGCAGTGCTCCAGTTCCGGGCCGTGCAGGTAGGGCAGGCTGACCAGCAGGTGGTCGCAGGCGGAGCCGGGCAGCCACGGCTCGCCGATCGGCAGGCTGTGCTCCACGTCCAGCCGGTGGGCGGCGTGGTAGGAGGCGACCATGCCGAGCAGTTCGGCGAAGCGCGGGTCGTCCGCCGCCCCGCACAGCACGAACTCCACCGCCCCGCACCCGGCCGTCAGGTACGACCACCCGCCGCCGCGCGGCCCCGGCCCGGCCGCGAGGATCCGGAGCCCGGAGCCCGGGTCCGGGGCGGTGGAACGGACGGGGTGGCCGGCGAAGAAGGCGCGGACGTGCGACTCCACGGCCGCGGCGGAGGTGTGGTCGGGCATGCCCGCGATGCTCGCACCCGCCCGGGCCGGGGCGCTGCCCGGGTGCGCGTCAGTCGGTGTGCTGCGGGGAGAACCGGTTGATGTGGGCCTGGAGTTGCAGCCAGGTGGGGTCGCCGGGGGAGGAGTCGGTGACCTCGGCCAGCTTCTCGCGGTCCCAGTCCTGCTCGCCGTCGGTGAAGTCCAGGTGGTGGTCGAGGTCGCCGTCGGCGGGGACGTCCCCGGTGCCGGCCAGGAACGCCGCCGCGTCCGCTGCCGTCGTGGCGGCCGGGGCCGGGGGCTCGCCCCCGGTGGGCGCGGTCAGCAGGGTGAGGCTGCCGTCCTCCCGGGCGACCAGCAGTTCGCCTGCGGCGGTCGAGGTCAGCGCGGTGACCGCCGCCCCGTCCGGGTCCCCGTGCTCGACGGCCTCCCGGGCCTCCAGGTCGAGTTCGACCAGGGTGCCGCCGGGGGTGCCGATCCACAGCACGCCGGGCTGCGGGCCGAAGGCGAGGTTCTGGCGCGGCCACTCCTCGTCCCGGGCCAGGTCGGTGTGCAGGACCTTGCGCAGCGAGGGGAAGGCGAAGACGTCCAGCGTTTCGAGGTAGGCGTTGCCGCGCAGGGCGAGGTACCGCCCGTCGGGGCTGAACAGCGGGGTGCCGTAGCCGTCGACGTCCAGGACCAGGGCCCGCCGCTGCTGCCGCATCGCCCCGCCCTCGCCGCCGGGGCGGGCGAACACGCAGAAGGTGGCGCCCTGGTCGCTGACCAGGGTGGCGACCAGCTCGCCGGAGGGGTGCACGCCGACGCCGGTGTCCCACCAGCGGGCGGGGGAGGCGGCACCGGTGGCGGGATCGAGGACCGCCGAGGCGTCGTCGCCGTCGATCGCGGAGACCCACAGGGCGCGGCCGTCGGGGCTGTGGGCGAGCGCCTCGCAGTTCTCGGGGGCGGGCAGCGGCTCGGCCCGGCCGTCGGGGGTCCAGCGGCGCAGCAGGCCCTCGTCGACGACGGTCAGCAGGGGTTCGTGCGGGTGCCAGGCGATCGGGGGCAGCCAGTGGTCGCCCCAGCCGCTGGTGAAGACCGCGACCTCGAAGGAGGCGAGTTCGCGCAGCCGCCCGCCGGAGCAGTCCCAGATCCGGACGCGCGAGCGGTCGGCCTCCTCGTCGGTGCTGATCCCGGCGGCCAGCGGGAGGCGGGGGTGGCAGGCCAGCAGTTCCACCGGGAGGCCGTCCCCGGTCAACAGGTGCGCCGCTGTGGCGAGATCGGTCATGGCCCGCACCCTAGAAGGGGGGTCGGACAGCGCCCGAACCGGCCGCATCCTTGCATGATTTTGCTAGCCTGCGTATATTCATGCTGGGCTTCAGGAGGGAACGCCATGGTATTGCGAGTAGCCGTCGCCGGAGCGAGCGGGTACGCGGGCGGTGAGGTGCTGCGCCTGCTGCAGGCGCACCCCGAGGTGGAGATCGGCGCGCTGACCGGGGGCTCCAACGCGGGGCAGCCCTTCGGCGCGCTGCAGCCGCACCTGATCGGCCTGGCCGACCGGGTGCTGGAGCCGACCAACCCGCAGACGCTGGCCGGGCACGACATCGTCTTCCTCGGCCTGCCGCACGGCCAGTCCGCCGAGCTCGCCGCCCAGCTCGGCGAGGACGTCCTGGTGGTCGACCTGGGCGCCGACCACCGACTGAAGTCCGCGGCCGACTGGGAGCAGTTCTACGGCTCCCCGCACGCCGGGACGTGGCCCTACGGCCTGCCCGAGCTGCCCGGCCACCGCGAGGCGCTGCGCGGCAGCAAGCGGATCGCCGTCCCCGGCTGCTACCCGACCGCCGTCACGCTCGCCATGTACCCGATGTACGCCGCGGGCCTGGCCGAGCCGGAGGCGGTGATCACCGCCGCGTCCGGCACCTCCGGCGCGGGCAAGGCCGCCAAGACCCACCTGCTGGGCAGCGAGGTGATGGGCTCGATGAGCCCGTACGGCGTCGGCGGCGGCCACCGGCACACCCCGGAGATGGCGCAGAACCTGACCCCGGTCGCGGGCGAGCCGGTCACCGTCTCCTTCACGCCCACCCTGGCGCCGATGCCGCGCGGCATCCTCGCCACCTGCTCGGCCAAGGCGAAGCCCGGCACCACCGCCGCCGAGCTGCGGGCCGCGTACGAGAAGGCGTACGGCGCCGAGCCGTTCGTCCACCTGCTGCCCGAGGGCCAGTGGCCGCACACCTCGTCCGTGTACGGCTCGAACGCGGCCGTGCTGCAGGTCGTGCTGGACGAGCACGCCGGGCGGATCATCGCGATCAGCGCGATCGACAACCTGGTGAAGGGCACCGCGGGCGGCGCGGTGCAGAGCATGAACATCGCCCTCGGCCTCCCCGAGGAGCTCGGCCTCCCGCTGAACGGAGTCGCACCGTGACCACCCAGGACCAGAACACCGGCAACGTCGGCGTCACCGCGGCCAAGGGCTTCCGCGCGGCGGGCGTCACCGCGGGCATCAAGGCGTCCGGCACCCCGGACCTCGCGCTGGTCGTCAACGACGGCCCGCGGCACGCCGCCGCCGGCGTGTTCACCTCCAACCGGGTGCACGCCGCGCCGGTCAAGTGGTCGCGCCAGGTGCTGAACGACGGCGAACTCGCCGCCGTGATCCTCAACTCCGGCGGCGCCAACGCCTGCACCGGCCCCGAGGGCTTCCAGGACACCCACGCCACCGCCGAGAAGGTCGCCGCCGAACTCGGCATCGGCGCCATCGAGGTCGCGGTCTGCTCCACCGGCCTGATCGGCGTCCGGCTGCCGATGGACAAGCTGCTGCCCGGCGTCGAACTCGCGGTGGAGGCCCTCAGCGACACCGGCGGCGAGAGCGCCGCGATCGCCATCAAGACCACCGACACCGTGCACAAGACCGCCCAGGTCACCGCCCCGGCGGGCTGGACGGTCGGCGGCATGGCCAAGGGCGCGGGCATGCTCGCCCCCGGCCTGGCCACCATGCTGGTCGTGGTCACCACCGACGCCGTGGTCGACTCCGCCGCCCTGGACGCCGCGCTGCGCGACGCCACCCGCACCACCTTCGACCGGGTCGACTCCGACGGCTGCATGTCCACCAACGACACCGTGCTGCTGCTGGCCTCCGGCGCCTCCGAAGTCGCCCCCGAGCAGGCCGAGTTCGCCGAGGCGGTGCGCACCGTCTGCGCCGACCTGGCCCGCCAGCTGATCGGCGACGCCGAGGGCGCGTCCAAGGACATCCGGATCGACGTCGTCAACGCCGCCACCGAGGAGGAGGCCGTCGACGTCGCCCGCACGATCTCCCGCAGCAACCTGCTCAAGTGCGCCATCCACGGCGAGGACCCCAACTGGGGCCGGGTGCTGTCCGCGATCGGCACCACCTCCGCCGCCTTCGACCCGGACCGGCTGGACGTCGCCATCAACGGCGTCTGGGTGTGCCGCGACGGCGGCGTCGGCGAGGACCGCGACCTGGTCTCGATGAAGGACCGCGAGGTCGTCATCACCGCCGACCTGAAGGCCGGTCAGGCCACGGCCAGCATCTGGACCAACGACCTGACCGCCGAGTACGTGCACGAGAACAGCGCCTACTCCAGCTGACCCCAGGGGGGACGACCCACCGCCATGCAGATCGCACCCAAGGGCGAACAGGCCCGCAGCAACGCCGCCCTGCCCAAGGCCCGCACCCTGATCGAGGCGCTGCCCTGGCTGGAGCGCTTCCACGGCAAGACCGTGGTCATCAAGTTCGGCGGCAACGCCATGGTCGACGAGGACCTCAAGGCCGCGTTCGCCCAGGACGTCGTCTTCCTGCGCTACGCCGGCCTGCACCCCGTCGTCGTGCACGGCGGCGGCCCGCAGATCAGCGCCCAGCTCGACAAGCTCGGCCTGGAGTCCTCGTTCACGGCCGGCCTGCGGGTCACCACCCCCGAGACCATGGACGTGGTCCGGATGGTGCTCGCCGGGCAGGTCCAGCGCGAACTGGTCGGCCTGCTCAACACCCACGGCCCGTTCGCCGTCGGCATGACCGGCGAGGACGCCCACACCATGACCGCCGCCAAGCGCTACGCCGTGGTCGACGGCGAGCAGGTCGACATCGGCCTGGTCGGCGACATCGTCAACATCGAGGCCGGCGCCGTGAAGGCGCTGATCGCCGACGGCCGGATCCCGGTGATCTCCTCGATCGCCCGGGGCACCGACGGCCACGTCTACAACATCAACGCCGACACCGCCGCCGCCGCGATGGCGGTCGCGCTCGGCGCCGAGATGCTGGTCGTGCTCACCGACGTCGAGGGCCTCTACAAGGACTGGCCGAACTCCGACGACGTGATCAGCCAGCTGAACGCCAGCGAGCTGGAGGAGATGCTCCCCACCCTGGCCACCGGCATGCTCCCCAAGATGGAGGGCTGCCTGCGCGCCGTCCGCTCCGGCGTGGGCACCGCCCGCGTCCTGGACGGCCGGGTCCAGCACAGCCTGCTGCTGGAGATCTTCACCGACGAGGGCATCGGCACCATGGTCGTGCCGGACGACGAGAGCACCGTACTGGGGGGCCTGGCATGAGCAACGAGAGCGTCATCGAGCGGTACGAGCACACGCTGATGCACAACTACGGCACCCCGCGGATCCCGCTGGTCCGCGGCGAGGGCGCGTTCCTCTGGGACGCCGACGGCAAGCAGTACCTCGACCTGGTCGGCGGCATCGCCGTCAACGCGCTGGGCACCGCCCACCCCGCGATCGTCGAGGCCGTCACGCAGCAGATCACCACCCTGGGCCACGTCTCCAACCTGTTCATGGCCGAGCCGACGATCCGGCTCGCCGAGAAGCTGGTCGAGCTGAGCGGCCGTCCGGGCCGGGTGTTCTTCTGCAACTCCGGCGCCGAGGCCAACGAGGCCGCCTTCAAGATCTCCCGGCTGACCGGCCGGACCCACCTGGTCTCGCTCCAGGGCGCCTTCCACGGCCGGACCATGGGCGCGCTCGCGCTCACCGCCCAGCCCGCCAAGCAGGACCCGTTCAAGCCGCTGCCCGGCGACGTCACGTACGTCCCGTTCGGCGACGTCGAGGCCCTGCGGGCGGCCGTCACCACCGAGACCGCCGCGGTCTTCCTGGAGCCGATCCAGGGCGAGAACGGCGCCATCCCGCTCCCGGCCGGCTACCTGAAGGCCGCCCGCGAGATCACCCGGGCCACCGGCACCCTGCTGGTCCTGGACGAGATCCAGACCGGCATCGGCCGCACCGGCCACTGGTTCGCCCACCAGGCCGAGGAGGGCGTCGACCCCGACATCGTCACCCTCGCGAAGGGCCTCGGCGGCGGCCTGCCGATCGGCGCCGTGCTCGCCTTCGGCGACGCCGCCGAACTCCTGACGGCCGGCCAGCACGGCACCACCTTCGGCGGCAACCCCGTGGTCGCCGCCGCCGGCCTCGCCGTGCTGGACACCATCGAGCAGCAGGGCCTGCTGGAGCACGCCACCAAGCTCGGCGAGCGGCTGCGCACCGGCATCGAGGCGATCGGCGACCCGCTGGTCGACCACGTCCGGGGCAAGGGCCTGCTGCTGGGCATCGTGCTCACCGCGCCGGTCGCCGCCAAGGTGCAGGCCGCCGCCCAGGAGGCCGGCTTCCTGGTCAACGCCGCCGTCGCGGACGCCGTCCGGCTGGTCCCGCCGCTGGTGCTCACCGAGGAGCAGGCCGACGCCTTCCTCGCGGCGCTGCCCGCGATCCTCCGAACGGTCCGCGAAGCCGCCCCCGACGCGAACAGCTGAGCGTCCTTCAGGAGAATCATCAGTTATGACCGCACCCCGCCCCGAGCACACGACCCCCGCCACCGGCCCCACGCCGCAGGTCCCGCAGACCCGCACCGCGCGCCACCGGCGGATCGTGGACCTGCTGACCCGTCAGCCCGTCCGCTCGCAGAGCCAGCTCGCCAAGCTGCTCGCCGACGACGGACTCGTGGTCACCCAGGCCACCCTCTCCCGGGACCTGGACGAGCTCGGAGCGGTGAAGATCCGCAACCGGGACGGCGCGCTCATCTACGCCGTCCCGGCCGAGGGCGGGGACCGCACCCCCCGCGCTCCCATGGGCGAGTCCGCCAGCGAGGCCCGGATGGCCCGGCTGGCGGGCGAGCTGATGGTCTCCGCCACCGCCTCCGGCAACCTGGTGGTGCTGCGCACCCCGCCGGGCGCGGCCCAGTTCCTGGCCTCGGCGATCGACACCGCCGAGGTGTTCGAGATCCTCGGCACCATCGCGGGCGACGACACGGTGCTGCTGATCAGCCGCGACGCGGCCGGCGGGCAGGCGCTCGCCGACCACCTGATGCAACTCGCCCAGGCCAAGTCGCAGTAGTTGCGGGCCGTTCCGAACGCGCTGTGCGGTACTGGTTTGTGGACTCATACGCGGTGGTGCATACTTATGCCTAACGCCGCATGGAACCTGTGTTTGTGAATGGAGATAGCCGTGACCGATCGCGTCGTACTCGCCTACTCGGGCGGTCTGGACACGTCCGTCTGCATCGGCTGGATCGCCGAGGAGACCGGCGCCGAGGTCATCGCCGTCGCGGTCGACGTCGGCCAGGGCGGCGAGGACCTGGACGTCATCCGCCAGCGCGCGCTCGACTGCGGCGCCGTCGAGGCCGAGGTCGCCGACGCCCGCGACGAGTTCGCCGACGAGTACTGCCTGCCGGCCCTCAAGGCCAACGCGCTGTACCAGGGCCAGTACCCGCTGGTCTCCGCGCTCTCCCGCCCGGTGATCGTCAAGCACCTGGTCGCCGCCGCGCAGAAGCACGGCGCCACCACCGTCGCCCACGGCTGCACCGGCAAGGGCAACGACCAGGTCCGCTTCGAGGTCGGCATCCAGTCGCTGGCCCCGAACCTGAAGTGCATCGCCCCGGTCCGCGACTACGCGATGACCCGCGACAAGGCGATCGCCTTCGCCGAGGCCAAGAACCTCCCGATCGTCACCACCAAGAAGAACCCGTACTCGATCGACCAGAACGTCTTCGGCCGCGCCGTCGAGACCGGCTTCCTCGAGGACATCTGGAACGCCCCGATCGAGGACGTCTACGAGTACACCCAGAACCCGGCCACCCCGCGCGAGGCCGACGAGGTCGTCATCACCTTCGAGGCCGGCGTCCCGGTCGCGATCGACGGCCGCAAGGTCTCCGTGCTCCAGGCCATCGAGGAGCTGAACAAGCGGGCCGGCGCCCAGGGCATCGGCCGCCTCGACATGGTCGAGGACCGCCTGGTCGGCATCAAGTCCCGCGAGATCTACGAGGCCCCCGGCGCGATCGCCCTGATCACCGCCCACCAGGCCCTGGAGAACGTCACCGTCGAGCGCGAACTCGCCCGCTACAAGCGGCAGGTCGAGCAGCGCTGGGCCGAGCTGGTCTACGACGGCCTGTGGTTCTCCCCGCTCAAGCGCGCCCTGGACGGCTTCGTCAACGAGGCCAACCAGCACGTCTCCGGCGAGATCCGGATGGTCCTGCACGGCGGCCGCGCCGTCGTCAACGGCCGCAAGTCGGAGAAGTCGCTGTACGACTTCAACCTCGCCACCTACGACACCGGCGACACCTTCGACCAGTCCATGTCCAAGGGCTTCATCGAGATCTTCGGCATGTCCTCGAAGATCGCCGCCCGCCGCGACCTGGCCTGATCCACCGTCAGTACCCGCCCCGGCCGCACCCCGCGGCCGGGGCACTGTCACAGCCCCCGAAGGAGCCCACGCGATGACCGCCGACCAGCCCGCAGACGTCCGCCTCTGGGGCGCGCGCTTCGCCGACGGCCCCTCCGAGGCCCTCGCCAAGCTCTCCGCCTCCGTCCACTTCGACTGGCGGCTCGCCCCCTACGACATCGCCGGCTCCAAGGCCCACGCCCGGGTCCTGCACAAGGCCGGCCTGCTCAGCGACGAGGAACTGTCCGGCATGCTCGCCGGGCTGGACCAGCTGCTCGCCGACGTCGAGTCCGGCGCCTTCGTCGGCACCGTCGCCGACGAGGACGTGCACACCGCCCTGGAGCGCGGCCTGCTGGAGCGCCTCGGCCCCGACCTCGGCGGCAAGCTCCGGGCCGGGCGCTCGCGCAACGACCAGATCGCCACCCTGTTCCGGATGTACCTGCGCGACCACGGCAAGGCCATCGGCGCCCTGGTCCTCGACCTCCAGCACGCCCTGGTCGGCCTCGCCGAGGCCCACCCGGACACCGCGATGCCCGGCCGCACCCACCTCCAGCACGCCCAGCCGGTGCTGTTCGCCCACCACGTGCTCGCCCACGTCCAGGCCCTCGGCCGGGACGCCGAGCGGCTGCGCCAGTGGGACGCCCGCACCGCCGTCTCCCCGTACGGCTCCGGCGCGCTGGCCGGCTCCTCGCTCGGCCTCGACCCGCAGGCCGTCGCCGCGGACCTCGGCTTCGAGCGCGGCTCGGTGGGCAACTCGATCGACGGCACCGCCTCGCGCGACTTCGTCGCCGAGTTCGCCTTCGTCACCGCGATGATCGGCATCAACCTCTCGCGGATCGCGGAGGAGATCATCATCTGGAACACCAAGGAGTTCGGCTTCATCACGCTGCACGACGCCTTCTCCACCGGGTCGTCGATCATGCCGCAGAAGAAGAACCCCGACATCGCCGAGCTCGCCCGCGGCAAGTCCGGCCGCCTGATCGGCAACCTGACCGGCCTGCTGGCCACCCTCAAGGCGCTGCCGCTCGCGTACAACCGCGACCTCCAGGAGGACAAGGAGCCGGTCTTCGACTCCTGCGACACCCTGGAGGTCCTGCTGCCCGCCTTCACCGGCATGATCGCCACCCTGACCGTGCACCGCGAGCGGCTGGAGGAGCTGGCCCCGGCCGGCTTCTCGCTCGCCACCGACATCGCCGAGTGGCTGGTCAAGCAGGGCGTCCCGTTCCGGGTCGCGCACGAGGTGGCCGGCGCCTGCGTCAAGGTCTGCGAGGCCGAGGGCATCGAGCTCTCCGACCTGACGGACGCCCAGTTCGCCGGGATCTCCCCGCACCTGACCCCCGAGGTCCGCAGCGTGCTGTCGGTCCACGGCGCGATCGCCTCCCGCAGCGGCCGCGGCGGCACTGCCCCCTCGGCCGTCGCCGTCCAGCTCGCCGAGATCAAGGAGGACCTGGCCACCCAGCAGTCCTGGCTGGCCTGAGCCCCCGCCGCCCGCCGTTCCCCGGGCCCCGGCCCGCTCTCCGGCCTACGCTGGATCCATGTCCAAAGCAGCCGCCGCGCTCGCCGAGGGGTTCCGGGGCGACATCGTGGTGCCCGGGGACGCGGACTACGACGCGGCCCGGGCGGTGTGGAACGGGGCGGTGGACCGCCGGCCCGAGGTGATCGCCCGGTGCACCGGCGCCGCGGACGTGCTGCAGGCCGTCGCGGTGGCCCGGGAGCACGGCCTGCACGTCGCCGTGCGCGGCGCGGGCCACAGCCTGGCCGGGCTCGGCACCTGCGACGGCGGGATGCTGGTCGACCTGTCGCGGCTGACGGGCGTCCGGGTCGACCCGTCCCGCCGGCTCGCCCGGGCCCAGCCGGGGGCGACCTGGGGGGCGTTCGACCACGAGACGCAGGCGTTCGACCTGGCGACCACCGGCTCGCCCTACTCGGGCTCCGGCGTCGCGGGGACGACGCTCGGCGGCGGCCTCGGCTGGCTGGCCCGGTCGTACGGCCTGACCTGCGACAACCTGGTGGAGGCGGACGTGGTGACCGCCGACGGGCGGCTGCTGACGGTGAGCGCGGCGGCGCACCCGGAGCTGTTCGCGGGGCTGCGCGGGGGCGGCGGCAACTTCGGGGTGGTGACCTCCTTCACCTACCGGCTGCACCGGGTCGGGCCGCACGTGCTGTGCGGGGCGGTGTACGTGCCGGTCGAGCTGCTGGCGCCGACCCTGGCCGCGGTGCGGGACTTCATGGCGGCCGCGCCGGACGGCCTGACGGTGATGGTGGAGTTCGGGCGGCCGCGCGGCATGCCGCAGCTGCCGGCCCGGACCGTGCTGCGGATCGGCCTGTGCTGGTCGGGCCGGGCCGACCGGGGCCGGGAGGCGGTGGCGCCGCTGCGCGCGCTGCCGGGCGTGGTCGCGGACACCGTGCAGACCCGCCCGTACCCGCTGTGGCAGAAGATGCTGGACGTGGACCGGGGGCCGGGCGCCGGGAACGTCGGCCGCTCGGAGTTCCTGTCGGTGCTGGACGGGACGGCGATCGACCGGCTGGCCGCCCAGGTGGAGGCGCTGCCGGGCCCGTCGGCCCAGCTGCAACTGGCGTTCCTGGGCGGGGCGGTGGCCCGGGTCGGCCCGGAGGACACCGCCTACACGTACCGGACGGCCCCCTACCTGCTGAGCGCGGTGGCGCGCTGGGCGGACGGCCCGGCGGAGCCGCACGCGGCCTGGGTGCGGCGCTGCTGGGAGGAGATGCGGCCGTTCTCCTCCGGCGGGGCGTACGTCAACCTGATGGGCGCCGAGGGGCAGGGCCGGGTGGTGGAGGCGTACGGGCTGGCGAAGTACGAGCGGCTGGTGGCGCTGAAGGACCGGTACGACCCGGCGAACCTGTTCCGCGTCAACCAGAACGTCCGGCCGAGCGGGTGAGCGGGCCGCCCGCGCGGGCGTGACGCTCGCCACGTCGGACGTCGGGAAGGTTGAGAACAGCTGGCGGCTGGGTAGAGCGGTGGCGAACGTCTCTCTTGACGGTCGCCCGACTGCCCGGATACTGAGCGTGAGCGTGTCAGTTCCGGCTGTCCGGGCCACCGTCCGGCGGGGCGCGTCGCGCTTTTCCCGGGCCGGGCAGATCCCCGTCCGGGCACACCTCGGACAAGAACCGGTGCCAGACCCTCACTCGCACGCGCCGGGCACTTAACGATGGAGGCCCCCGCACATGGGCATGAGTGTGATCATCGCAGCGGCACGACCGGAAGAGGCGGAGCAGATCCTCAAGCTCCAGTACCTCAGCTACCAGAGCGAGGCGGAGCTGTACAGCGACTGGACGCTGGAGCCGCTGACCCAGACCCTGGAGAGCCTGCGGGCCGAGCTGTCCGAGCACCGGTTCCTGGTGGCCCGGCTCGGCGACGAGGTGGTGGGCAGCGTCCGCGGCTGGGTGGACGCCGACGGCGTCGGCCGGATCGGCCGGCTGGTGGTGCACCCGCGGATGCAGCGGCACGGCCTGGGCCGCCGCCTGCTGGAGGGTCTGGAGGCGCAGCTGGCCGAGGACGGCGCCACGGGCGGCTTCGAGCTGTTCACCGGCCACCGCAGCCTGGGCAACCTGCGGCTGTACCGCAAGCTCGGCTACCGCGAGACCGAGGTGCGCGAGGTCTCCCGCCGGCTGTCGATCGTGACGCTGGCCAAGCCGGTGGCGACCACCCTGGCCGCCTGAGCGCGACCGTCCAGCCCCGCGGCGCCCGACCCGAACGAGGGGTCGGGCGCCGCGGGGCTTGTGCCGCAAGGGTCGTGTCCGCAATGCGGACAGCGCGTCCCGGGAATTGGGACGTAGACCAAATGTCTGATTTACTGGGTTCCATGACCACGACGACGACATGCATCCCCACCGGCGCGACGCCGGCAGGTGAGTCGCGCATGTGCGGCCGTCGAATGTGTCGCCGCTGAGGGCCTGCGCCCGGCGCCCGCTGACGCCCCGTCCGCTGATGACTCGTTAGGGCCACGCCCACGGGCGGCCCGGCCGGCCGGCGGACATGATCGGAACGAAGCCGGCAGCCCCATCTTCCCGGGCACCCGCGTGCCCGTCCCGCCACTGGCGCGGACGTCCCCACGGCCGTCCGCCGACGAACACGGAAGCAGCTGTGATCACCACCAAGGGCCTGACCAAGGTCTACCGCTCGGGAGACCGCGAGGTCCGGGCACTGGACGACGTCGACCTGCACGTGCGGCAGGGCGAGGTGTTCGGGGTCGTCGGCACCAGCGGCGCCGGCAAGTCCACCCTGATCCGGTGCGTCAACCTGCTGGAGCGGCCCACCTCCGGCACCGTCACCGTCGACGGCCTGGAGCTGACCGCGCTGTCCGGCGGCCGCGAGCGCGCCGGACGCGAACTGCGCGAGGCCCGGCAGCGGATCGGCATGGTGTTCCAGCACTTCAACCTGCTGTCCTCGCGCACCGTCCAGCAGAACGTCGAACTCCCGCTGGAGATCATCGGCCTGGACCGGCGCGAACGCCGCCGCAAGGCCGCCGAACTGCTCGACCTGGTCGGCCTGGCCGACAAGGCCCGGCAGTACCCCGACCAGCTGTCCGGCGGCCAGAAGCAGCGCGTCGGCATCGCCCGCGCCCTGGCCGGCGACCCCAAGGTGCTGCTCTCCGACGAGGCCACCAGCGCCCTCGACCCGGAGACCACCCGCTCCATCCTCAAACTGCTGCGCGAACTCAACCAGCAGCTCGGCCTGACCGTCCTGCTGATCACCCACGAGATGGACGTCATCAAGTCGGTCTGCGACTCGGCCGCCCTGATGCGCGGCGGCCGGGTGGTCGAGAGCGGCCGGCTCACCGACCTGCTCGCCGACGGCCACTCCCGGATCGCCCGGGACCTCTTCCCGCTCGGCGACCTCGGCATCCGCACCGCGACACCGGAGGAGGGCGAGCACACCGTCCTGGAGATCACCTTCCAGGGCGACGCGCCCGCCCAGCCGTTCGTCTCCCAGCTGGCCCGCACCTACCAGATCGACATCAACATCCTCGGCGCGGCCGTCGAGACCATCGCCGGCCGCCTGGTCGGCCGGATGCGGGTCGAACTGCCCGGCAGCCACACCGACAACGTGGTGCCGATCGGCTACCTGCGCCAACAGGGACTCCAGGTGGACGTCCTCGACCCGTCGAACGGAGCGGCCGCATGACCTGGGACCAGATGCAGGAACTGCTGTGGCCCGCCACCCGGGAGACCCTCGGCATGGTCGGCATCGCCGGACTCGCCACCCTGGTGATCGGCCTGCCGATCGGGCTGCTGCTGGTCCTCACCGACAAGGGCGGCCTGCTGCAGAACCTCGCGGTCAGCCGGGTGCTCGGCGCGGTCGTCAACATCGGGCGCTCCATCCCGTTCGTCATCCTGATCGTCGCGGTGATCCCGTTCACCAAGCTGCTCATGGGCACCTCGCTCGGCTGGCAGGCCGCCAGCGTGCCGCTGGCGATCGGCGCGATCCCGTTCTTCGCCCGGCTGGTGGAGACCTCCGTGCGCGAGGTGGACGGCGGCCTGGTCGAGGCGCTCAAGTCGATGGGCGCGAGCACCGGCACCATCGTCCGCAAGACCCTGCTGCCCGAGGCGCTGCCCTCGCTGGTCGCCTCCGCCACCACCACGGTGATCGCGCTGATCGGCTACTCCGCGATGGCCGGCACGGTCGGCGGCGGCGGACTCGGCGACCTCGCCATCCGCTACGGCTACCAGCGCTTCGAGACCACCTTCATGTGGGTGATCGTCGCCGAACTCGTGATCATCGTCACCGCGATCCAGCTGCTCGGCGACCTCGCCGCCCGGCGGCTCTCGCACCGCGGCGACTACCGCAGCCCGCTCAGCTTCTTCCGCTCCGCCACGGCGAAGCCGGAGGACACCGAGGAGGACCTGCTCTCCTCGCACTGACTCCCCGTCCCGCACCACCGGACGGGCACCCCGGCCCCACCAGGGCCGTTCGCACCCCGCAGAAAGGCACTTTTCGTGCGTAACGTTCTGAAGACCACCGCCCTGACCGCCACCGCCGCCGGCCTCGCGCTCACCCTCGCCGCCTGCTCCTCGGGCTCCTCCGGCTCCGGCGCCTCCGCCGACCCGAACAAGCCCCTGGTGGTCGCCGCCAGCCCCACCCCGCACGCGCAGATCCTCAAGTTCGTGCAGGACAACCTGGCGGCCAAGGCCGGGCTCAAGCTGGACATCAAGGAGGTCAGCGACTACGTGACCCCCAACACCTCGGTCCAGGACGGCTCCGCGGACGCGAACTACTTCCAGCACCAGCCCTACCTCGACGACTTCAACAAGAAGAACGGCACCGACATCGTCTCCGTCGAGGCCGTCCACCTGGAGCCGCTCGGCGTCTACTCCAAGAAGGTCAAGAGCGTCGCCGAGCTCAAGGACGGCGCCCAGGTCGCCGTCCCCAGCGACGCCACCAACGAGGGCCGGGCGCTCAAGCTGCTCGCCGACAACAACGTCATCACCCTCAAGTCCGGCGCCGGCACCACCGCCACCGTCCAGGACATCTCCGGCAACCCGAAGAACCTCAAGTTCAAGGAGCTGGAGGCGGCCCAGCTGCCGCGCGCCCTCGACGACGTCGACGCCGCCGTCATCAACGGCAACTACGCGCTGGGCGCCAACCTCAAGCCCGCCACCGACGCGCTGGTGCTGGAGAAGGCCGAGGGCAACCCCTACGCCAACATCCTCGCCGTCAAGAAGGGCCACGAGAGCGACCCGCGGGTGCAGAAGCTCGCCGAGCTGCTGCACTCCGCCGAGGTGAAGAAGTACATCGACGACACCTTCCAGGGCGCCGTCATCCCGGCGTTCTGACCGACCCGTTGACACCGCGGTGCCCCCGGCCTCCCCGCCGGGGGCACCGTGCTGACGAGCCGTGAGGTACGGAGCGGGTACGCTGGCACGCCCGACGAAGGGCGGGGCGTACGGTGTGTCCACGACCCGGCGAGGAGAGACGGCATGGTTGCGAACTTCCCCGAGACAGCCATCAGCACCGAACGGCTGCTGCTGCGCGCCCTTGAGGAGCAGGACGCCCCCGGACTGGCCGCCATGCTCGACGACGAACTCGTCCAGACCTGGACCGGCCACCCCCGCCCCTACCGCCCGGCCGACGCGCACGAGCTGATCACCCGTCGGGCGCCCGAGCGGCGCGCCCGGGGGCGCGGAATCGTTTTCGCCGTCACCGAACACCTCACCCAGCGCCTCGTCGGCCTGCTCGAACTCGACCGCACCGACTGGCACCTGCGCGCCACCGAGGTCCGCTTCGTCACCGCCCCCTGGGCCCGCGGCGAGGGCTACGCGCCCGAGGCCGTCCTCGGCACCGCCCAGTGGCTGTTCGAGGACCGCGGCTTCCAGCGCCTCGAACTGCGCACCGCCGCCGGCAACACCGCCGCCCAGCAGGTCGCCCAGAAGACCGGCGCGATCAGCGAGGGCGTGCTGCGCAACGCCGCCATAGTCCGCGGCGGCGAATGGGGCCCCGGGCCCGAGGAGCACACCGACCTGATCGTGTGGAGCCTGCTCCCCGAGGACCTCGACCCGCCCGAACCCGCCCACCCCGACGACCGCTACCACGCGCTGCGGCACTGAAACCCGTCCCCCGCGGAGCCCGCACGTCCGTACGCCCGTTGTTCACGCCCCGGCGCGCGCCTCGGCTCCGCACCACCCCGGCCAGGCGGTAGCCTCTGCCCCAGGGGTGCGCCCGCGGCGCACCCCACCAGGGGCGGAACACGGCATGAGGGAGAGCGGCCGCAGATGGCTGACCGGATCACGGTCATCGGGTGGGACGGCACCCCACTGACCCAGGCCGCCGCCGGCGCACTCGCCGGAGCCACCCTGGTCGCCGGGGCGGGCTACCAGCTCGACGCCCTCCCCGTCCCCGAACGCGCCGAACGCATCGGCCTCGCCGACCTGCGGGCCGCCGCCCGGAGGATCGCCGACCACCGCGGCACCGCCGTCGTCGTCGCCGAGGGCGACCCCGGCTTCTTCGGCGTCGTGCGCACCCTGCGCCGCCCCGAGTACGGCCTCGAACTCGAAGTCCTGCCCGCCGTCTCCTCGGTGGCCACCGCCTTCGCCCGGGCCGGCATGGCCTGGGAGGACGCCCAGGTGGTCTCCGCCCACGGCGGACGGCTGCGCCGCGCCGCCAACGTCTGCCGCGCCCACCCCAAGGTCGCCGTCCTCACCACCGGCGGCGCCGGCCCCAGCGAACTCGCCCTGATGCTGCGCGGCGTCCCCCGCACCTTCGTGGTCTGTGAGGCCCTCGGCACCTCCGAGGAGGACGTCACCGTCCTCACCTCCGAACGCGTCCCCGACCACGACTGGCGTGACCCCTCCGTCGTCCTGGTGATCGGCAACGTCCCGCCCGCCGAGGCCGCCTCCGGCTGGCTGGCCGGCCGCCCGCTCGACCACCCCGGCCCGCAGCGCGGCTGGGCGCTCCCCAACCGGGCGTACGCCGGAGCGGACGCCGACGCCCGGCGCCCCCGCGCACTCCCGCCGCACGTCCGCGCGCTGGCCCTGGCCCGGCTCGCCCCCGCGCCCGGCGACCTGCTGTGGACCGTCGGCGCCGGGGACGGCGCGCTCGCCGTCGAGGCCGCCCGGTTCGGCGCCGCCGTGGTCGCCGTCGAGACCGAACCCGCCGACTGCGCCCGGATCTCCGCCAACGCCCGCAAGGCCGGCGTCGAGGTCGAGACCGCCGCCGGCACCGGCCCCGAAGTCCTCGGCGCCCTCCCCGAACCCGACGCCGTCGCCGTCGAGCAGGGCGGCCCCGCCATGGTCCGCGCCGTCGCCGCCCGCAAGCCCGGCCGCGTGGTCGCCGTCGCCCGCACCCTCGCCGAAGCCGGCGAGACCCGCCGGATCCTGGACGCCGCCGGCTACCGCACCGACGGCCTGCTGCTCCAGTCCGCCCCCCTGCGCGCCGAACAGGCCGCCGGCGCCGGACCCTCCTTCGGACGCGGCGACTACACCCTGCTGATCTGGGGCGAACCGCACGACTGACCCCCGCGGACACCCCGTGGACACCCCCGCGGACGGTCGGCCCCCGGCGGTACGGTGATCCCCGTCGCATCCGGACAGGGTTTCGAGATCGGCCCGGCCACGGCCGGTAGGGTTTCCCCGGGGGACCAGCCCGTCGAAGCAGCACCGTGTCCGATCCGGCACGGTTCGCGGCGATTTGACGCGTTGCAACCCGAACGGCCCGCTTCGCGGGCATTCGACGTGGTGCGCACCCGCCCGGAAGAATGCCGTGAGGGTCCGGAGCGGCCGCGCCGTCGTGCCGGTTGCCCGGGGCCGTCGTTGTTTCTGATGGCACGCCACCCGTGCGGGTGACGGCCGATGGAGTAAGGGACGGGTCGGTGCGGTTCCGTTCCGGCGAAGTGGGCGGGGCCTCCGGGGACCTCGCCGAGGACGCGCAAGCGGCCTGGAAGGAGCATTGACATGACCGACGGCGGCCACGCCCCCAGTGCCGGTCCCCTCGCGCCCGAACCCGGGCCCGGCGGACCCGTCCCGGAGCACCACCTCGGCGCGCCCCTCCAGCCCGCCGCGCCCGCCGGGGCCTGGCACGGCGACCAGCAGCGGCCCGCGTACACCTTCCTCGACCAGCCCGACGGCGACGAGGAGGACGACGTCCTGCTGATGCCCGGCCCGCAGACCGCCTGGGGCGACGCCGTGCACGGCACCGTCGAGGCGGTCGAGCCGGCCGAGCCGGTCGCCGGTGCGGGCGCGGTTCCGGGCACGATTCCGGGCGCGGACGTGCCGGTCGGCGGGGAACAGCCGCCCGGCACCCCGGTCGCGCCGTCCTGGCCGCCGCTCGAACCCCCGCTCCTCACCGTCGCCCCGCCCGCCGAGCCGACGCCGCTCACGCCCGCCGCGCCGACCGCGCCCGCCGGGGCCGAGGAGGCCGCCGGGAACGGCACCCTGCACCTCGGCGCCCCGCAGGCGCAGCCCGCCGCCGCACCCGCTGCCGCCGCCGCACCCGCTGCCGCCGCGGCACCCGCCGCCGTGCAGCAGCCGGTGCCGCCGCAGCCGCGCCGGCCGCTGCACGCCGGGCCGCCGATCCCCGACCCGTCGCTGATGACCGGTCACGTCCCGGTCCGCTCGCTCGCCGACCGCGGCCCGTCCGCGCCCGGCGGCACGCCCGCGTACGGGGTGCCGGTGCTGACCGCCGAAACGGTGCAGCAGGCGCAGGTACAGGCGCAGGCCCCGCAGCCCCTCGCTTCGCAGGTGCCGGCCCAGCAGGCGGCGCCCGCGCCCGCGCCCGTGCAGCCGCAGGTGGTGGAGGCCGCCGCCGAGGCGCCCGCGGTCGTCGCGGAGCAGCCCGTCGCCGAGCAGCCCGTCGCGGTGGAAGCCGCGGCCGAGGCTGTGACGGAGGCCGTGGCCGTGGCGGCCGGGCCCGTCGCCGAACCGGCCGCCGTCGAGCAGCCGGTGGTCGCCGGGGCCGCGCCCGCCGCGAACCTGGCGCCGGTGTTCGTCGAACCGGCCGAGTCGGCAGAGCCGACCGCGCCGGTGGCAGAGGCTGCCGGGGCCGTTGAGCCCGCCGGGGCCGTCGAGGTTGCCGAGGTCGTTCCGGCCGTCGAGGCGACGGAGGCCACGGAGACTGCTGAGGCCGCCGAGCCTGCCGCCGAGGCCGTGGTGGCCGAGGCCGAGGCAGCCCCCGCGCCGTCGCAGGCGCAGCCCGAGGCCGCTGCGCCCGCCGCCGCTGCGGCGGCAGTTGACGCGCCGTCGGCCGAGCAGCCGGTGGCCGTCGAGCCCGCGCAGGCCGTCGAGCCCGTGCAGCCCGAGGCCGTCCCGGTGGCGGACGCGGAGACGGTGAGCGGCGAGGCTGCCGCGGAGCCGATCCCCGCCCCGGCCGCGAAGTCGTCCGGACGGGGCGCGCACCGGCGGATCTCCGCGTTCCTCGCGGCGCCCGCCGGACTGCCGCTGCTGGAGCCCGAGGCCGTGCAGGCCGCCGAGGCCCCGCAGCCGGAGGCCGCGCCGGTGGCCGAGGCCCAGCCGGAAGCCGCCGCCGAGCAGCCCGCGGCCGTCGAGCCCGCGCAGGCGCCCGAGGTGGTCGAGGCCCCCGTCGCCGCCGAGGCCGTTGCGGAACCGGCGGCCGAGCCGGTCGCGCAGGCCCCCGCCGCCGAGGCCGAGGCCCCGCAGCCGGAGACCGAGCCGGTGGCCGAGGCCCAGCCGGAAGCCGCCGCCGAGCAGCCTACGGCCGTCGAGCCCGCCGAGGCCGTCGAGAGCGCCCCCGGAGCCGAGCCCGAGGCCGAGCCCGCAGCCGTCGAAGAGCCCGCGGAGGCAGCCGCCACCGAGCAGACCGCGGAGGCGGCCGCCGAAGAGCCCGCGGACGCAGCGGTCGAAGCCGTCGAAGCAGCCGCGGAAGAGGCCGCCGAGGAGGTCGCGGAGGAGGAGCGCCCGCCCGCCGCGCCCGGGTACGACGAGGCCGGGCGGGAGGCCGTGCACCAGGTGATCCGGGAGCGGCGCGACGTGCGCAACGGCTTCCGGTCGGACGCGATCCCGCACGAGGTGCTGATCCGGGTGCTGGAGGCGGCGCACACCGCGCCGAGCGTCGGCTACTCGCAGCCGTGGGACTTCGTGGTGATCCGTTCCGCGAAGACCCGCCGGAAGATGCACGAGCTGGCGGCGCGTCAGCGCGAGGCGTACGCGGACTCGCTGCCCAAGGGCCGGGCGAAGCAGTTCAAGGAAATCAAGATCGAGGCGATCCTGGAGACGCCCGTCAACATCGTGGTGACCGCCGACCGCACCCGCGGCGGCCGGCACACCCTGGGCCGGCACACCCAGCCGCAGATGGCCCCGTACTCGGCCGCGCTGGCCGTGGAGAACCTGTGGCTGGCGGCCCGCGCCGAGGGCCTGGGCGTCGGCTGGGTGAGCTTCTTCGACGACGAGGAGCTGGTCCGCGAGCTCGGCCTGCCCGAGCACCTGGAGGTCGTCGCCTACCTGTGCGTCGGCTACGTGGACGCGTTCCCGGACGAGCCGGAGCTGCAGCAGCAGGGCTGGGCGAAGAAGCGGCCGCTGTCCTGGGTGGTGCACGAGGAGCAGTACGGCAACCGGGCGCTGCCCGGCGAGGAGCCGCACGACCTGCTGTCCGACACCCTGCGCGGGATCCGTCCGCTGGACGCGAAGGCGCTCGGCGAGGCGTGGGACCGGCAGAAGCGGATGACCAAGCCCGCCGGTTCGCTCGGCGTGCTGGAACTGATCGCGGCCCAGCTGTCCGGCCTGGCCCGGCAGTGCCCGCCGCCGGTTCCGGAGCCCGGCTGCGTGGCGATCTTCGCGGGCGACCACGGCGTGCACGCCCAGGGCGTCACCCCGTGGCCGCAGGAGGTGACCGCGCAGATGGTCGGCAACTTCCTGGCCGGCGGCGCGGTGGTCAACGCCTTCGCCGCCCAGGTCGGCACCGAGGTGTGCGTGGTGGACGTCGGCGTGGCCGCCGAACTCCCGGACGCCATCCAGCAGGGCCGCACCACCGGCCTGCTGCCGCGCAAGGTCAAGCCCGGCACCGACGACATGACGCAGGGCCCGGCGATGAGCCCGGACGAGGCGCTGCGCGCGATCGAGGTCGGCATCGAGACCGCCCGCGACCTGGTCGCGGCCGGCAACAAGGTGCTGATCACCGGCGACATGGGCATCGCCAACACCACCGCCTCCGCCGCGCTGATCTCGGTCTTCACCGAGACCGACCCGGCCGAGGTCACCGGCCGCGGCACCGGCATCGACGACGAGACCCACGCCCGCAAGGTCGAGGTGATCCGGCAGGCCCTCGACCTGCACAAGCCCGACCCGGCCGACCCGATCGGCGTGCTGTCGGCCGTCGGCGGCCTGGAGCACGCCGCGATCGCCGGGTTCCTGCTCGGCGCGGCCTCGCTGCGCGTCCCGGTGATCCTGGACGGCGTGATCGCCGGCTCGGCGGCCCTGGTCGCCAAGGCGATCGCCCCCGAGGTGCTGGCCGCCTGCATCGCCGGGCACCGCTCCGCCGAACCCGGCCACCAGACCGCGCTCGCCAAGCTCGGCCTGCGCCCGCTGATCGACCTCGACCTGCGGCTCGGCGAGGGCACCGGCGCCCTGCTGGCCCTCCCGCTGGTGCAGAGCGCGGCCCGGGCGATGCACGATGTAGCCACCTTCGACTCCGCCGGAGTCACCGAGAAGGCCTGACCACCGGGGTCACCGAGAAGGTCCGACCACCGGGGTCACCGAGAAGACCCGATCGCCAGGTTCACCGAGAAGGTCCGACCACCGTCCGGCGCCGGCCGCCCCCGCAGTGCGAGGGGGCCCCGCACCGCCCGCCCAAGGAGCTCCCCTCATGACCGCGCCCACCCCCCACCCGTCCACCCAGGGCCTCACCCCGTACCCCGTCGGGCTGCTGCTCACCGGCCGCCGCGTCGTGGTGGTCGGCGGCGGACAGGTCGCCCAGCGCCGGCTGCCCGCGCTGATCGCCGCCGGCGCCGACATCCACCTGATATCCCCGGCCACCACCCCCGCGGTCTCCGCGATGGCCGACGCCGGTGAACTCACCTGGCACCAGCGCCCGTACGCGGACGGCGACCTCGCCGACACCTGGTACGCCCTGGTCGCCACCGACGACCCCGCCGTCAACACCGCCGTCTCCGCCGAGGCCGACCGCCTGCGGGTGTTCTGCTCGCGCAGCGACGACGCCTCCGCCGCCACCGCCTGGACGCCCGCCTCCGGCCACGACTCCGGCGCCACCGTCGCCGTCCTCACCGGCGACCCGCGGCACTCCGCCGCGCTGCGCGACTCGATCGTGGCCGGCCTGCGGGACGGCTCGCTGGCCGCCCGCCAGTACCGGGCCCGGGACGCGGGCGTCGCGCTGGTCGGCGGCGGGCCCGGCGACCCCGACCTGATCACCGTCCGCGGCCGCCGCCTGCTCGCCGACGCCGACGTGGTGGTCGCCGACCGGCTCGCCCCGCGCGAACTGCTCGCCGAACTGCCCCCGCACGTCGAGGTGATCGACGCGTCCAAGATCCCCTACGGCCGGTACATGGCGCAGGAGGCGATCAACAACACGCTCATCGAGCACGCCAAGGCAGGCAAGTTCGTGGTCCGGCTCAAGGGCGGCGACCCGTACGTCTTCGGCCGCGGCGGCGAGGAGCTGCTCGCCTGCGTCGAGGCGGGCGTCCCGGTCACCGTCGTCCCCGGCATCTCGTCCTCGATCAGCGTCCCCGCGGCGGCCGGCGTCCCGGTCACCCACCGCGGCCTGACCCACGAGTTCACCGTCATCTCCGGCCACGTCGGCCCCGGCGACCGCTCCCTCACCAACTGGGCGGCCGTCGCCGGGATGACCGGCACCCTGGTCCTGCTGATGGCCGTCGACAAGATCGGCGCGATCGCCGCCGAGCTGATCGCCCACGGCCGCGCCGCCGACACGCCCGTCGCGGTCGTCCAGGAGGGCACCACCGCCACCCAGCGCCGCGTCGACGCCACTCTCGCCACCGTCGGCGAGACCGTCGCCGCCGAGGGCATCAAGCCCCCGGCCGTCATCGTCATCGGCGAGGTGGTCCACGTCCTGGGCTCCTAGGCCCTGTCCGGACGGGCAGGCAAGAGAAGGGGAACGGCCGTCGCTCCGGACGGGCCGTTCCCCTTCGTCGTAGGACCGACCGCCGCGCTCAGGCCGCCGGACGGGCGGTGCGGGCGGCGCGGGCGGTGCGGGTGTCATCGGCGCTGCGGGTCGCGCGGGCCTCGCGGCGCAGGTCCCGGGCGGCCAGGGCGATCATGACGGCGGGGATCAGCAGGTCGTTGGCCAGGATGCCGCCGGTGTTCCCGGCGGCGTGGTCGCCGTGGGCGAACCACTGGTGGAGGTGCCCGCCCGCCGCCCCCCACAGGAACGCGGCCGCCGCCAGCCCGCTGGTGAGGCGTTCGCGGGGGGAGGCCGACGCGGCGCGGAAGCCCAGCAGGGCGAAGCCGATGTTGGCGCAGGCGATCTCGAACTGGAACGGCGAGTGCGCGAACCCGATGGCGTCGGCCATGCCGGACGGGGCGGCCAGGAACGCGACCGCGACCCAGAGGCTGCCGAAGCCCAGGGCGCCGACGGCCCACCAGCGCTGCCAGACCTCCGCCGCCGCTCCGGCCCCGACCGGCGCCTCTCCGACAGCCAACTCCGGCTGCTGGGCACCCTCGAGGAGATCCAACCCGCCACCCAGCACCGGCTCGCCGAGGCCCTCGCCCTGTCCGACCCCGCCGTCAGCCGCGCCCTGCGCCCGCTGGAGGCCGAGGGGTACGTCGCGGTCGACGTCGACCCCGCCCACCGGCGCCGCCGCCTGGTCACCCTCACCCCGGCCGGCCAGGCCGCCTTCCTGGCCGAGGGCAAGCCGCTGGAGGAGGAGTTCCGCGCCGCCCTGCTGGCAGCCGGCTTCCCCTACGAGCAGTACCTCGCAGACACCCACCGGCTCGCCGCCCTGCTCACCCCCGCACCGCCGCGCCGCGCGGCCGCGGCTCCGGAGCCGGACTGAGTTTCCGGCCGCCCACCGTCCGCTCCCGTCCCGGCGGGCCACCCGCGACGTGCGAAAATCGTCCGGTGTCCGAGCCACTCACCGTCACCGACGCCGCCGACCCCCGGCTGAGCGACTACACCGACCTGACCGACGTCGAACTGCGACGCCGCCGGGAGCCTGCCGAGGGGCTGTTCATCGCCGAGGGGGAGAAGGTGATCCGGCGGGCGCTGGCCGCCGGGTTCCGGATGCGCTCGATGCTGCTGACCGCCAAGTGGCTGGGCGTGATGGGGGACGTGATCGCCGAGGCGGACGCCCCCGTCCACCTGGTCGAACCGGCCCTCGCCGAGCAGGTCACGGGCTACCACGTGCACCGCGGCGCGCTCGCCTCGATGGAGCGCAAGCCGCTGCCCACCGCCGCCGAGGTGCTCGCCGGGGCCCGCCGGGTCGCCGTCCTGGAGGGCCTGGTCGACCACACCAACCTCGGGGCGATCTTCCGCTCCGCCGCCGCGCTCGGCATGGATGCCGTGCTGCTCTCGCCGGACTGCGCGGACCCGCTGTACCGGCGGGCCGTCAAGACCTCGATGGGCGCCGTCTTCTCCGTCCCGTACGCGCGGCTCGACCCCTGGCCGGCGGCGCTCGGCACGGTGCGGGAGGCGGGGTTCGAACTGCTGGCGCTGACGCCCTCCGGTGCGGAGGACTTCACCGCGGCCCGCCCGCACCTGCTCCCCAGGGCCGCGCTGATGCTCGGCGCCGAGGGCGACGGCCTCACCCCGAAGGCCCTCGCGGCCGCGGACCAGCGGGTGCGGATCCCGATGGCCCACGGCATCGACTCGCTGAACGTCGGCGCCGCCGCCGCGATCGCCTTCTACGCCGTCAACCACGGCTGACCGGGCCGTTCGACACAGCCGGGGCACGGGCCGTTCGACGCAGCCGGCGGGCCCGGGCGGCAGCCACAGCCGGCGGACGCGGTCAGAGGGCGGCGAACACCGCCCCGTCCGCGTCGTCCAGCACGAACCCGTTGTCGAACCGCACCCGGACCGAGGACAGCGGGCCCCGCGCCTCGAACTCCCGCCAGTGCGGCTCCAGTTCGGCCAACTGCGCCTCCAGCCGGCGCAGGCTCTCCGCGGGCATGGTGTGCCCGTAGTCCTCGAACAGGGCCCGCAGCCGCTCGTACTCGCGGACCTCCCCGGGCGGCGGCAACTCGCCGGTCACCCGCACCACCGTGCCCTCCACGCCCGCACCCAGCAGCAGCACGCCCACCAGCGGGCCGTCCTCCCCGGCGGACGCCCCGCCCAGCGCCAGGTCCTCGACCAGCCTGACACGCTGTCCCTCCACCAGGGCCATCGCTCCCGCACCTCCCGGATCACCGTCCACCGCCGCCGCCACCGGCCCACGGTGCGCACCATTATCCGGCGGCCGACGGGCCCACCCGCGCCGGGCACTCCGGCGAACAGCGCGGTGTGATCATCGACATGCCGCGCTCGCCCCCCTGCCCACCACCACCGTCACGCTGCCCCCGTCACGCCGCCCGGCGCGCCGCCGGAGGCCGGATCGGCTGCGGCGCCGGCCGCCGCGGATCGTGGTGCCGACGGCCCGTCAGGTCGCCGACCCGCAGCACCAGATCGGGCGCCGGGGGAGCGGGCCACACCGTCAACCGGTGCTCCTCGACCGGCCGGGCCGCCGTGTCGGCCTCCCGCCCCTGGTCCCGCCCCCGGGTCTGCACCCGCACCCGGTACCAGCCGCGCCCGGCGTGCGCCAGGTTCCCCGCCCCGTCGACGTCCACCCCGTCCCAGGCGCGCAACCGCAGCTCACCGCTGCTGTACAGCGACAGCTCCACCGCGCTCTCCCACTCCGCCCCCGGCTCCGGCGGCCGCTGCGCGCAGCGCTCCACCCCCAGCCGGATCAGCCCGGTGTGCGTGCCGCACAGCACCGTCAGGTGGTCGGGGCAGCCCGCAGCCACCCCGTTCCCGTGGAACAGCCGGTCCAGCGCGTGCGCGTCCCAGCCGGCCGGCAGCTCCGGCCCGTACAGGAAGTACTGGCAGTACGCGACGTGCATCGCGTCGGTCGTCCACATCATGCGCACATGCTGCCGCCGACTACTGACAAGCCGTCACCACCGTTCGCCCCCGTCCGGTAGCGTCCCGGCCATGCCGACCGCACCGACAGCCGTCGTCCTGGAGGGCCGCCGGGTGCGGCTCGAACCGCTCACCGCCGCCCACGTCCCCGCGCTGTTCGAAGCCTCCGGCCGGGACGAGGAGGTCTGGCGCCACCTGAGCGCCCCCACCCCGCAGACCGAGGACGACCTGCACGCGATCGTCGCCGCCCGCCTCGCCGACGCCGCCCGCGGCCACCGCCTCCCGCTCGCCGTCCTCGACCGCGCCGCGGGCCGTGCGATCGGCACCACCAACCTGCACAGCTGGGACACCGCCACCGGCCGGATCGAGATCGGCGGCACCTGGTTCGGCCGCCGCTGGTGGCGCACCGGCGCCAACCGCGAGACCAAGCTCCTGCTGATGGCCCACGCCTTCGACACCCTCGGCTTCACCGAGATCCGCTGGCGCGTCGACACCGCCAACACCCGCTCCCGCCAAGCCGTCACCCGCCTCGGCGCCCGCCCCGCCGACCCCGCCGCCCCGCCGCACGGCCTGCTCCACTACACCCTGACCGCCACCGACTGGCCCGCCGCCCGCACCCGCCTCACCACCGGCTGAAGGAGCCCCACCCCCGTGCCCGACGTCCCGTACGAGACCCTGGCCGGCCTGGCCACGAACCCGGCCCTGCCCGCCGACCTGGTCGACCGCCTGCTCGCCCACCCCGGCAGCCGCCGCACCCTCGCGGGCCGCCAGGACCTGACGGAACCCCAGGTCGCCCGGCTGCTCGCACACGTGCCGGCCTCCGTCGCCCTCAAACAGCGCCTGCCAGCCGCCGTGCGCCGCCGCCTCACCGACCACCCCGACGTGTGGGTCCGGATCTCCCTGGTCCACAACGCCGACCTCGCCGACGGCGCCACCCCCGAGAACCGCGAACTCCTCGAACGACTCGCCGCCGACCCGGCCCCCGAGGTCCGCAAGGAACTCGCCGAGTCCGCCCGCACCCCCGCCGACCTGCGCGCCCGCCTAGCCCACGACCCCGACCCGAAGGTCCGCGCCGCCCTCGCCCAGTGGTGGACCGACGCTCCCGAGCCCGTCCGCCGCACCCTGCTCACCGACCCCGAGGACAGCGTCCGCGCCGCCGCCTGCGCCAGGTACTTCCGCCGCCTGCCGCACCCCGTCCCGCCCGCCGACCTCGTCCCCGCCCTGCTCGCCGACCCGCTCACCCGGGCCGGAGCCGTCCCGCACTGCACCCTGGACGCCGACACCGCCCGCAGCCTCGCCGCCGACCCCGACCCGGACGTCTGCCGCGCCCTCGCCGCTCACCCCGACCTGCCCGCCGGCACCCGGGCCCGCCTCGCCGCCGACCCCCGCCCCCTGGTCCGCCTCGCCGTCCTCGCCCGCCCCGACACCCCCGCCGCCGACCGCGCCGCCCTCCACGACTCGGTCACCGGCCCGTTCGAACCACCCGGCGAGGACGTGGACGAGGAGACCGCCATCGAGCTGGAGATCGACCACATCGGGGTCCGGATCGAGCTCCGGATGCTCCAGCTGCCCTGGGTCACCGCCGACCCGCTGCCGCACCTCGACTCGCCCCACCCGGCCTTCCGCCGGGCCGCCGCCGCCTCGCCCGACCTGCCCGCCGAGGCCCGCGCCCGGCTGCTCGCCGACCCGGACAACGAGGTCGCGCTGGCCGCCGCCGCGAGCAGCCCCGACCCGATCGACCCGGTCACCGCCGAACGCCTCGACCGCGAGCACCGCCCGGCCAAACGGATGCACTGGCGCCCCGCCGACAGGTACCCGCTGCCCGTCGAAACCCTCCGCCGCCTCGCCACCGACCCGGACCCCCGGATGCGCCAACTCGCCCTGCGTGAACCCGAGTTGCCCGCTGCCTTGCTGGAACGCCTCGCCGCCGACCCCGAGGAGCCGGTCCGCCGCACCACCGCGAGCCACCCCCGCCTCACCCCGGCCACCCTGCGCGCCCTGCTCGCCGACCCGCGCGAGCACGTCGCTCGCTCCGCCGCCGCGAACCCGGCCCTCCCGGTCGAGGAGATGCGCGCGGTCCTGGACGCCGCCGGCCTGTGAACCCGCCCGGGGCCGGTCAGTCCGCCGAGCCCGAGACGCCCGAACCCGGCCAGGACTCCTCCAGCCCCCCGTCCGCCCGGACGGTGTACCGGGTGGAGGAGACCGCGCCGGTCCGGTCGACCCGCTCCTCGCGGATCAGCGCGCCGTTCTCCACCCGCCACACCGCGCCCGCCTCCGGATTGGCCGCCGAGGCCCGGTCGGCGAGCAGCACGGGGGAGCCGCCGGTGAAGCCGTACAGCTGGACCAGGTCGACCGGCACCGCGCCCTCCAGCCGGCGCAGCACCACCAGCGCGGCCTGCGCGTCCCGGTAGCGGGCAGGCAGCACCGCGGAGAGCGAGATCGGCGGGCCGTTCTCGGTGGAGCGCCCGTCGCGCAGCCGGATCGCCGGGCCGCCGGACGGGTCGGGGTAGCTGAGGTTGGGCCAGTCGACCTGCGGCGGGCTGCCGAAGGACGGGGCGAGCCCGGTGTCGCTGTGCCCGGTGGCGTTCACGCCGTCCACGGACAGCGTCGTCCCGGCACTCGGCGCCCCCGGACCGCCGGACACCACCGCGCCGGGCTGCGGGCCCAGGCCCTGCGCCTCGCGGTTCTGGCAGCCCTGCGCGACGGCGATGGCCAGCGCCACGCCCAGGGTGACCGTCACGAACACCACCAGCCGCTGCCGCAGCAGCCGCTGACGGGGCGTCGGCCGTCCGCCCAGGGTGTGCGGGGCGCGCCCGGGCGGGGGAGTGCGGTCCCGGCCAGGCACGGGGGTGCGCCCGGCCCCGGCCGCCGGGCGGCGCTCCCGGACGGTGTCGCCGTCCCGGACCGGACGCCGCGGCCCCGGGCCGCGGGTCTCCGGACGGGCCGCGTCCTGCCGGGGCATCGCGGGCGCGGCCACCGCCCGCCCGCCGGGCCCGGCCGCCCCGTCCGCCTTCGCCGCCACCGGCCGGACGCCCGCGGCCGCGCCGCGCACCGGCTCGGGC